>NZ_JALBGZ010001472.1:0-604 GCF_023006515.1 Bradyrhizobium sp. PRIMUS42 | reverse complement strand
AGCACCAGCGCCGGCGCAGCTTTGAGGCCGGCGAAGAGCCGCCTCGCCTCGCGCGCCGCGATCGGAGAATTGTCGTCGTCTGACATGACGCGGGCCCTGACCTCCGCAGGCGGATGGTTACGCCGTCTAGCGTAGCACCATCCGCGTTGTCGGGACCCCGGACCTCAGCACTTCACCCGCTTCTGCTCGCGGTCGACCGCGGCTTTGACGCCGGCGGAGGCGCGCGGATATTTGCGGCCGACCTCGCCGAAGGCGGCGCAGGCGGCCTCCTTCTCCTTCAGGGCGGCGAGCGACTGGCCGAGCCGCAACAGCGCATCCGGCGCCTTGGCCGATTTCTCGTATTTGGTGGTGACGGCGAGGAAGGCTTCCGCGGAATCGCGATATTGCTGGCGCTGGAAATAGCTCTCGCCGAGCCAGTATTGCGCGTCCCCGAGCAGCGGATCGCTCGGATATTTCTGCGTGAAGTTCTTCATGGTCTGCTCGGCGAGCGCGTAGTCCTTGCGCTGCATGTAGCCGATGCCGAGATCGAACTCGTCGCGCGGCGTCGCCGAGGGCGGCAGCGTGGTCAGGCCGGTGCCCCCCGCTGGCGCGGGATAGCCGGGCT
>NZ_JALBGZ010001471.1:0-605 GCF_023006515.1 Bradyrhizobium sp. PRIMUS42 | reverse complement strand
CGACGCCGGGCACCTGCGAGATGCGCTGCGCCAGCACCGTATCGGCGACGTCGTAGATCGCGCTCGCCGACAATGTCTTCGAGGTCAGCGCCAGCACGAAGACGGGCGCGCCGGCCGTGTTCGCCTTCCGGAATTTTGGCAGCGTCGGCAGGTCGCTCGGCAGGTCCACCAGCGAGGCGTTGATCGCGGCCTGCACGTCGCGCGCGGCCTTGTCGATATTGCGGCCGATGTCGAACTGGAGCTGGATGTTGGAGACGCCGAGCGACGACGTCGAGGTGATCTGGTTGATGCCGGATATCTCACCTAACCGCCGCTCCAGCGGCGAGGCCACGGTCGCCGCCATCACGGACGGGTCGGCGCCGGGCCGGCTGGCCGAGACGAAGATGGCGGGGAAGTCGACGTTCGGGACCGAGGCGACGGGAAGGAACTGATAAGCGACCGCACCCAGCAGGAATAACCCGATCGACAGCAGCGTGGTCGCGACCGGGCGGCGGATGAAGGGCTCCGAGATCGATGCCATCACTGCATCCCCTCGGTCGCGCCCGCGACCGGCGGGTCGCCGGATTCGGCCGGCGGCATCGCCTGCTCGAGGCGGCGGTTGATGC
>NZ_JALBGZ010001470.1:0-607 GCF_023006515.1 Bradyrhizobium sp. PRIMUS42 | reverse complement strand
AGCAGGCCGGGACGGTCCAGCCCGAGCCGGATCGCGCGCCAGCCAAGCGCGGGATTTTCCTCGATCACGGCTTCCATATAGGGCAGCGCCTTGTCGCCGCCGATGTCGAGCGTGCGGAAGGTGACGGGCTTGCTGCCGGCCGCATCCAGCACGGTGCGATACAGCGCCAGCTGGTCGCTGGTGCGCGGCAGGCTCTGGCCCACCATGAATTGCAGCTCGGTGCGAAACAGGCCGATGCCGGCGCTGCCGGTGTCCTCGATATGCGGCAGGTCGATGGCCAACCCAGCGTTGATCATCAGCTCGACCTTCTGGCCGTCCTTGGTGACGCAGGGCCGGTCGCGCAGCGCCAGATATTGCGCCTGGCGGCGGGCGCGGAAGCGCACGCGCTCGGCAAAGGCCGCCTCGACTTCCTGGGAGGGGCGCACATAGATCGAGCCGGAGGTGCCGTCGACGATGATGGCGTCGCCGGGATCGGCGATTCCCGGCGCGTTCGGCACTTCGCCGACGGCGGGGATGCCGAGCGCGCGTGCCACGATCGAGACGTGGGAGTTCGCGGTACCTTCCTCCAGCACGATGCCGCGCAGGCGCTTGCGGTCGTAGTCGAGCA
>NZ_JALBGZ010000146.1:0-10970 GCF_023006515.1 Bradyrhizobium sp. PRIMUS42 | reverse complement strand
CTCCCGCAGGCCGTCGCGGCTGTCGGACAGCCGCTCGAAAACCCGTTCGGCCCGCGCCTTGAGGCCGGACACAAGTCGTTTGACGTGCTCAGGGCCGATCGGCTCCGGGGCGAGATCGTCCGCCTTCGCCGCGGCCAGGGCGACATGCATCTCGGCGAGCCGCCTGCCGATCTGCGCGATGAAGTGCAGATAGGGCGATTGCTCCTGGGTCTCGCGGGGTGCTTCGCCCGCCGACAACACGCGCTGCTCGTCGATATAGCGATCGAGATAACCCGTGGTCACGGTCCAGCCGTCGCCCTGGTTCTCGACATAGGCATGCAGTACGCCCAGCGCGCTGCGCTGATCGCCCTCGACCAGCTCGACGCTGCCGAGCAGCGCCGGCGTATTGGCAAAGCGCGCGACCTCGGTCAGATAATGGCCGATCTCGATCTCGGGATTGACGCCGCTTTCGAGCTGACGATAGAGCTTGGCGACGTACTGGTTGTCGACCATCGCGGTGCTGTTCGACTGCTCGATCGCGCGGATCCGTTCGGGCTCCTTGATGGTGTAGTCGGCGAACCGGCTGGTCGCCTTGAACTCGAGCCGCAGATTGTTCTCCTCCACCACCAAATTCTGCGACAGGTTGCGCAGGAAGAGGCCGATGAAGATCTGGTCGGTCGCGACATCGAGCAACGTGCCTTCGCGTGCACCCTGGCGCACGGCGGCGAGCGCCCTGGGGTTGAAGCGCTCCCGGTCGAAGCGCACCCACTCGATCTGCATCGGCAGCACGTAACGCCGCGCGGCGTCCTGGTCCGCCCTCTCAAAGAACGCGATCCAGGGCCTGTTGTCGCCGATATCGCAGAACGGCACGGCCGAGGTCAGCGTGGTCTTGATCTGCTTGGGATTATGTTCGGGATACCACCGCGTCCGCGACAAAAATCCCGGCAGCACGTCGCGCTCGAACACGCCGCGCTCGCGGGCGAGCGACACCCAGTTCGAATTCACCGGCACCACCAGCGTCTCGAATTCCGGCACCGCGCGCGGCGTCACCGGCTCGGACTTGTCGCGTTCCTGAAGCTGGAACCAGTAGAAGCCGTAGGGCCCCAGCGTGATCATGTAGGGCAGCTCGCCGATCGCGGGGAAGCGGGTGCGGCCGAGCATCTCCTGCGGGATGCGGTCCTTCCACGGCGACAGATCGAGCTCGGTCGCCTGCGCGGCACGCGAGAGGTTGGCGACGCACAGGATCACCTCGTCGCGGTATTGCCGGACATAGGCCAGCACGGCGCGGTTGGCCGGGCGGATGAAGGTCATGGTGCCTCGGCCGAAGGCGAGCGTCGACTTGCGCACCGAGATCAGCCGCTTGGTGGCGCTGAGCAGCGAGGACAGGCTGCGCGACTGCGCCTCCACGTTCACCGATTCGTAGCCGTAGACCGGGTCCATGATCAGCGGCGCGTAGAGGCGGGCCGGGTCGCAGCGCGAGAAGCCGCCATTGCGGTCCGGGCTCCACTGCATCGGCGTGCGCACACCGTTGCGGTCGCCGAGATAGATGTTGTCGCCCATGCCGATCTCGTCGCCGTAATAGATGATCGGCGTGCCGGGGAAGGACAGCAGCAGCGAGTTCATCAGCTCGATCTTGCGTCGGTCATTGTCCATCAGCGGCGCGAGGCGCCGGCGGATGCCGACATTGATGCGGGCGCGGGGATCGTTGGCGTAGGTGGTCCAGAGATAGTCGCGCTCGACGTCGGTGACCATCTCCAGCGTCAGCTCGTCATGATTGCGCAGGAACAGCGCCCATTGGCAGCTCGCCGGAATGTCCGGCGTCTGACGCAGGATGTCGGTGATCGGGAAACGGTCCTCCTGCGCGATCGCCATGTAGATGCGCGGCATCAGTGGGAAGTGGTAGGCCATGTGGCACTCGTCGCCACGGCCGAAATATTCCTGCACGTCCTCCGGCCATTGATTGGCCTCGGCCAGCAGCAGCTTGCCCTTGGAGTAGGAGTCCAGCTCCTGGCGCAGGCGCTTGATGATCGCATGCGTCTCGGGGAGGTTCTCGTTCGAAGTGCCCTCGCGCTCGCAGAGATAGGGAATGGCATCCAACCGGAAGCCGTCGACGCCGGCATCGAGCCAGCGCTTCATCACCTGGATCAGGGCGCTGACCACGCGCGGATTGTCGAAATTGAGATCCGGCTGATGCGAGAAGAAGCGGTGCCAGTAGAAGGCGCCGGCCTCGTGATCCCAGGTCCAGTTCGACTTCTCGGTGTCGGTGAAAATGATGCGCGTGCCCTGGTATTTCTGGTCGGTGTCGCTCCAGACATACCAGTTGCGAGCGCTCGAGCCCGGATGGCTGCGGCGCGCGCGCTTGAACCAATTGTGCTGGTCCGAGGTGTGGTTGACGACGAGCTCGGTGATGACGCGCAGGCCCCGCTTCTGCGCTTCCTGGATGAAGCGCTTGAAGTCCTTCATCGTCCCGAAATCGGGATTGACCGAGCCGTAGTCGGCGATGTCGTAGCCGTCGTCGCGGCCGGGCGAGGGGTAGAACGGCAACAGCCACAGCGCGGTGACGCCGAGCTCCTGCAGATAAGGCAGCTTCTCGGTCAATCCGGCGAAGTCGCCGATGCCGTCATTGTTGCTGTCGGCGAAGGCCTTGACGTGGAGCTGGTAGATGATGGCGTCTTTGTACCAGAGCTCGTCCACGATCTCGGCAGCCTCGGCTTTCTTGGTGTCGACGGAAGATAGAACATTCATGGCGTGGCCCCTTACGCCAGGCAGCGGAACAAGAGCGCGGGATCGCGGTCGGGATCGATGCGTAACCTGATCCCGCCCCATTCGATGCGGGACCGCTCGCCGGTGAGGAGGTTTTCGAGTGTCGTCACATGGTGACGCTGCCCGCCGGCGTCAACGGTGACGTCGCCGAGCGGCAGCCAACATTCGCGCACGTGGCGGGACAGTGCAATCACGATCACGACGGTGTTGGCGGGCTCGGCCGCCTCCTTGACCAAGGCGATCGTCTCGGCGTTTTCGATGCCGAGAAAACGCAAGTTCGCCGTTTGCTGAAGTGCGGCGTTGTCGTTGCGGATGCGGTTGAGTTCGGCAATGTAGGACTTGATGTTGCCGGGCTTGTCCCAGTCGCGCTGCTTGATCTGATATTTCTCGGAATCGAGATATTCCTCGCGGCCGGGGATCGCCTCGTGTTCGAGCAGCTCGAAGCCGCTGTAAACACCGTAGCTGCCCGACAAACCCGCCGCCAGCGCAAGGCGCGACTTGAACGCCCAGGCTTCCCCGCATTGGAGATGATAGGGCAGCAGATCGGGCGTGTTGACGAACAGGTTAGGCCGATAGAAGTCGCGCTCGGGATAGCGCGTCAGCTCGCCGAGATGCTGCTCCAGCTCCCACCGCGAGGTGCGCCAGGGGAAATAGGTGAAGGACTGCGCAAAGCCGAGCTTGGCGAGGCCCTTCATCAGCTTGGGCCGCGCAAACGTCTTGGAGAACAGGATCACCTCGGGATGCCGGCGGCGGATATCACGGATCAGCCAGTCCCAGAACGCAAGCGGCGCGGTGTCGTGGTTGTCGATGGCGAAGATGGTGACGCCATGGTCGATCCAGAACAGCATGGCATCGCGAAAGGCATTCCACAGGCCGACGCGGTCGACCGAGGCGAAATCGGGGACCACGATGTCGGAATAGGGTCCATCCGCGGTCCGCACCGAGCGGTCCGGCCGCCATTTGAACCATTCCGGATGTTGCGTCAGCCAGGGATGGTCCGGCGAGCATTGCACGGCGAAGTCGAGCGCCAGCTCGAGACTGTACTCGAGACAGGTCGCGACCAGCGCGCGAAAATCCTCGATGGTGCCGAGCTCCGGATGCAGCGCATCGTGGCCGCCCTCGGCAGCTCCGATCGCATAGGGCGAGCCGGGTTCGCCTTCGGTTGCCACCGGCGCATTGTTGCGGCCTTTGCGGCGGCGACGGCCGATCGGGTGGATCGGCGTGAAATAGAGCACGTCAAAACCCATCTCCGCGATCTCGGGCACGCGCGCGATGCAGTCGCGGAGCGTGCCGTGCTGGCCGGGGATCGGGCTCTGGCTGCGCGGCATCATCTGATACCAGGCGCCAAACCGCGCTCTGTCGCGGTCGACGGTCAGCGGGAAGGGCTGTGAGCGGGTCAAGTCCGGCCGGGACTGGCTCTCGGCCATGGCATCGCCGAGTTCGGTCGCAAGCAGCGAGGTGACATCGCCGGTCTGAAGATAGTCCTCGCATTGCCTGACGATGATAGCCGCGGCGGCCTGGCGCGCGCCATGCGCCTTGGTCAAGAGCCCGGCACCCTCGATGGCATCGAGGCTGACATCGACGCCGGTTCGCTGCTTGCGCACGACCCCGTGGGACCAGGTGGCGAACTCGTCGGTCCAGGCTTCGACCGCATAGACATACTGGCCGGGCTCGACCGGCGTGAACGCACCGGACCAGCGGCCATTGCCATGATGGATCATCGGTTCGCGCCGCCAGTCCCGGTCCTGCTCAGGACGCCAGAGCAGCGCGGCGCTGACCACGGCGTCGCCATCGCGGTAAACATCGGCCCACACCTCGACCCGTTCGCCCGCGATCCGCTTCACGGCGAAGCGGCCGCTATCGATCGCGGGATAGACGTCTTCGATGAGGAAAGCGCTGCCGGCTGCGGCACTTTCGACAGTTTGAATTGTCTTGTTCACGGTGATGCCATTGACAAGAAAGCAGGAGCCCGTTTCCCTTGTCGGGAACCTACGCTTGATACCTATATAGAAAGCCGCTTGTGTGTCATTAGTTCCGCCAGGGAACGGCAACCGCCGTTTGTGCGTTAAGGCCGACTAACGTCTTCCGCTGCCTCGTTAAAATCGATGCCCCCGGCAAAAGGGTGGCCTGCAAGCTGCGTGCCGAATGGATCTTTTAGCTCAAGCCCGGATCAAGGGCGTTCAATCCGAATTCGTCGATGCCCTGGGGAAGTTGCGGGTCACAGACCCCGTGGCCCTCAAATCGATCCTCGACGCCCTGCCGGAGAAGCGGGTTTACCGCTTCGTCAGTGGGCCGGTGGTGGTTCGCGCGCTCGGACATCCGCGCACGGAATTGCCGGCCATCGGCGCGCCGCCGCTGCAATGGACATTGGCCGCAAACGGCAAATTGATCGCCCAGGGCGAGACGCGCGAGCCGGTGATCGCCTGGCCCGCCGGCCTGCCGCTCGGCTATCACCGCTTGACACTGACAGATGCCAAGGGCGTGACGGAAGAGGTGCCGATGATCGTGGCGCCCGAGCGGGCCTTCGGCGGCGATTTCGACCGCGGCTGGCTGCTCGCCGTGCAGCTCTACAGCGTCCGTTCGGACCGAAACTGGGGCATCGGAGATTTCACTGACCTTGCCGATCTCGTGCGGCTCGCCAAGCAGCTCGGGGCCGACGGCGTCGGGCTCAATCCGCTGCACGTCCTGTTCGACGACCACCCGGCCGATTGCAGCCCCTATTCGCCGAACAGCCGGCTGTTCCTCAATCCGCTCTATATCGACGTCGAGGCCATTCCCGAATTCTCGGCGGACTTTGTGCCCGACGCGGCCGCGACCGCCGCCCGTCTGCGTGAAGGCGACCGCGTTCCCTATGCCGACATGGCGGCGCTGAAATGGCTGGCCCTGCGGGCTACCTTCAACAGCTTCATGAAAAGCGCGAGCGAGGCGCGCCGCAAGGCGTTCGACGCCTTCCGCGCGGAGCGGGCGCCGCTCTTGTTGAAATTTGCCTGTTTCGAGGTGCTGCGACATCGTTTCAATGTGCCGTGGTGGCAATGGCCGGTCGAATGGCAGCAGCCGGACGGTTTCAAATGTAACGAACTGCGCAAAGGTTCTTACAGAAGCGAGGTCGAGTTCGTCGAGTTCGTGCAATGGATCGCGGACAGCCAGCTGCATGCGGCCAAGGAGCTCGCCGGCCAGCTCGGCATGCGGGTCGGGCTCTATCTCGATGTCGCCGTCGGCGTGCAGTCCAACGGCTTCGATGCCTGGAACGAGCAGATGGCGATTTCCCGCCATCTCGCCGTCGGCGCGCCGCCCGACGTGCTCAACACCGTCGGCCAGGATTGGGGCCTTGCCGGCTTCAACGCCGGCGGTCTCGAAGCGCAATCCTTCGTGCCGTTTGCCGACATGCTGGCGGCGTCGATGCGCCATGCCGGCGCCATCAGGCTCGACCATGTGCTCGGGCTGAAGCGGCTCTATCTCGTGCCGCGCGGCTTCAAGCCCGACAATGGCGCGTATGTGCAGATGCCGTTCGAGGCGCTGCTTGGCGCGGTGGCCTGCGAGAGCGCGGCCCACAAATGCATCGTGATCGGCGAGGACCTCGGCACCGTGCCGGAAGGTTTTCGCGAGATGATGCAGGATTTCGGCATCTGGTCCTATCTCGTCATGATGTTCGAGCGCGACGATGCCGGTCATTTCCGCCCCGTCGACCACTACAGGCCCAATGCGCTGGTCACGTTGAACACGCATGACCTCTCGACCTATGCCGGCTGGCGCTCGTTCAGCGACCTCAAGATGAAGCGCTCGCTCGGGCTCGACCCCGGCGAGAACGATCAGGCGCGCTGGGATGCGCTCGGCGCCCTCGACGAGATCCTCCGCCAGAACGGCATCAAGGCCAACGACCTCTATTCGGTGCTCGCCTTCCTGTCGCGCACGCCATCGCGGCTGCTCGCGGTGTCGATGGAGGATCTGCTCGGCGTGATTGATCAACCCAACATTCCCGGCACGATCGACGAGCATCCGAACTGGCGCCAGCGCCTTCCCGTCGCGCTCGACAAGATCGCCTCCAAGGTCGACCTCACGGCCTTGCGAGCGGCAACGCGGGAACGTTCATTGAACGGCGGGAGTTGATCGGCCGGGGCTTCTCAGGCTCGCACGACATTGTCACAGAAGATCGAAGACTATGCGCTGATCGGCGATTGCGAGACCGCCGCGCTGGTCGGGCGCAACGGCTCAATCGACTGGCTGTGCTGGCCAGCCTTCGATTCCGATGCCTGCTTCGCCGCCATCCTCGGCACCCACAAGAACGGCCGCTGGCTGATCGCACCGAGCGAAGATGTCACGAAGACATCGCGGCGTTATCTCGGCGATACCCTCATCCTCGAAACGCTTTTTGAGACGAAGAGCGGCACCATCGCGCTGATCGACTTCATGCCGCCGCGCGGCAAGGCATCCGACATCGTGCGGCTGGTGCGCGGCATCGAGGGCTCGGTGAAGATGCGGATGGAGCTCGTGATCCGCTTCGGCTTCGGCGCCGATATTCCCTGGGTACGGCGGATCGATCATTCCCTGATGGCCATCGCCGGCCAGGACATGACCGTGCTGCGCACGCCTGTCGAGACCCGCGGCGAGGATCTGACCACGGTCTCCGACTTCGAGGTGAAGGCCGGCGAGACCGTGCCGTTCGTGCTGACCTACGGCCCCTCGCATCTCGAGCCGCCCAAGCCGATCGACCCGGAGATCGCACTCCGGGACACCGAGGAATTCTGGAAGGACTGGTGCGGCCATTGCACGCGCGACGGCGATTATCGCGACCTGATCATGCGCTCGCTGATCACGCTGAAGGCGCTGACGTTCGCCCCGACCGGCGGCATCGTCGCCGCGCCCACCACGTCCTTGCCGGAGAAGCTCGGCGGCAGCAGGAATTGGGATTACCGCTTCTGTTGGCTGCGCGATGCCACCTTCACGCTGCTGGCGCTGATGAACTCGGGCTACACCGAGGAAGCGTCGGCCTGGCACAATTGGCTCTTGCGCGCCGCCGCCGGCTCGCCGGCGAACATGCAGATCATGTACGGAATCTGGGGCCAGCGGCGGCTCTTGGAATGGGAGGCGGGCTGGCTCGACGGCTATGAGGGCGCCCGTCCGGTGCGCGTCGGCAATGCCGCGCATGCGCAGCTCCAGCTCGACGTCTACGGCGAGTTGATCGACGCCTTTCACCAATCGCGCATGGCCAAGCTCAAGCTCGACGAGCAGACCTGGGCGCTGGAATGCGCCGTGCTCAATCATCTCGCCGAGGTCTGGGACCGGCCCGATCACGGGATCTGGGAGCGCCGCGGCGAGCCCAAACACTACGTCTTCTCCAAGGTGATGACCTGGGTCGCCTTCGACCGCGGCATCAAGAGCGCCGAGACCTTTGGCTTCAAGGCGCCGCTGTTGCACTGGCGCACCCTGCGCGAAGGCATTCATCGCGACGTCTGCAACAGGGGATTTGACGCGGAGGAAAACGCCTTCGTCGAATCCTATGCTTCGAAATTGCTCGATGCGAGCGTGCTGCTGCTGCCTGCTGTCGGCTTTCTGCCGGCGGTCGATCCGCGCATTCGCGGCACCATAGCGGCGGTCGAGGCATGCCTGATGCGCGACGGCTTCGTGCTGCGGCACGATCCGCGCGAATTGCCTGCGGGGCAGCCGCCGCTCGAAGGCGCGTTCCTGGCCTGCACATTGTGGCTGGCTGATGCCCATGTGCTGTCGGGTAATCTCGACAAGGCGCAAGGCTTGCTCGACCGCGTGGCCGGCATCGCGAACGACGTCGGTCTGCTGGCCGAGGAATACGATTCAGTCGCCGGGCGCCAGACCGGAAATTTCCCGCAGGCGCTGACCCACATCGCGCTGGTCAACACCGCGCACAACCTGTCGGCCGCAAGGCAGGAGAGCGACAAGCCGGCGGTGCAGCGGTCGAAGTGATCGTGGCTGTCGCAATGCATCCAGAGCGGGAGGTGCGCTCCCTCCCGCGCTTGCGGGGGAGGGCTGGGGAGAGGGTCCCCCACTCGCGAGAACCCCTGAGAGGAGAGATCCCTCATCCGCCGCTACGCGGCGACCTCTCCCGCAAGCGGGAGAGGTTACAGCGAGCCCGCGGCTCGATTAGCCCGCTCAAGGTCAATTCGCTCTAGCTCAACCAACCCCGTTCCGTTTCAAGATCATCTCCATCGCCTCGGCAAAACCGTCCTGCTCGTTGGTCGCGGTGACGTGGGTGGCCTGGTCCTTGACGTTGTCGGCGGCGTTGCCCATGGCGATCGAGACGCCGCTGACGGCGAACATCGCGAGGTCGTTCTGCATGTCGCCGATGGTGGCGACTGCGTCGGTGGCAATCCCCAGGCGCTTGGCCATCGCCGTAACGAACGTGCCCTTGTTGAAGCCGGGCGGGGTGATGTCGAGATAATACGTCTGCGAGCGCACGGCGGTGGCTTCGCTGCCCAGCGCGTCCTGCATTGCCTTCTCGCAAGCGGCGAGACCCGCCGCATCGGCGCTGGCGCCGACGATCTTGCAGGCGCTGGCAAGGTAGGGCGAAAAATCGGTCACGATGGTGGGATCGGAGCGGATCGTGTGCTGCTCGTGCGCGACGTACTTGCCGCCGGGGTTGTCGATCAGCCACTTGTCGGTGGTGAAGAGCCAGATGTCGGCGCCGAACTCCCGCAGAATCTGCAGGGACCGCTCCGCCGCCCCCGGCGGAATGAGATGCTGCTCGACCGGCCGCATCTCGGGATCGACGATCGAGGAGCCGTTGAACGGACCGACCGGCAGCCAGAGCGCCAGCGGTCCGATCAAAAAGCGCATGCCGATGGCGGGACGGCTGGAGGTGATGGTGAAGCCGATGCCGGCCTTGTGCAACCGCTGCACTGCGCTTCTTGCGCGCTCGGTCAGGGTCTTGTCCTTGGTCAGCAGCGTGCCGTCGACGTCGGACACGACCAGTGAGATTTGCGTCATGGCAGAACCTTCAGGTTTTTCAGGTCTCAGCGCTTCGCCCCGCCCAGCTTCAACTGTCGTACGATGCCGTCCACGATCGCTTCGACCGTTTCATCGATCGAGACGGTGATGACGTGCTCGCCGGCTTCCGGCGGCTCCAGCGTCTCGAACTGGCTCGTCAGCAACCCCGGCGGCATGAAATGGCCCTTGCGCTGCGCGAGCCGTTCGGCGATCAGCTCTTTCGTGCCCTTCAGGAAGACGAAGCGGACGTCGTCCCGTCCGCGCAGCAACACGTCGCGATAGGTGTGTTTCAGCGCCGAGCAGGCGATGATGATGTGCCCGCCTTGTCCGCAGACCCGCCCGATCTCGTCCGCGATGGCGTTGAGCCACGGCCAACGGTCCTCGTCGGTGAGGGGATGGCCGGCCCGCATCTTCTCGACATTGCTCGCGGGATGGAAGGTGTCGCCGTCCTCGAAGCGCCAGCCGAGCCGCTGGCCGAGCGCTTCCGCGATCGTGCTCTTGCCCGAGCCCGACACGCCCATCACGATCAATGCACAAGGTGCTTCAACGCCCGCCACGAATGCCCTCCGGAAGCGCGGCTTGGTCGACCAGCCAGACGGTCTCACCCTTCGAGCGCGCGCGTAACGCCGGCAGAGTCTCGCCATTGAGGAGGCGCGTCAAGATCGGTTGCTTGTCGTGGCCGGCAATCTCGAACAGCATTTCGTAGCACGACGCAAGGACGGGCAGGGTGAGCGACACCCGCGGCACGAAGGGCGCGACATTGGCCTTGGGCACCCCGACGACCCAGCGCTCGGTCTCCTCGATTTCGGGGAAGCCGGGAAACAGCGAGGCGGTGTGGCCGTCCGGTCCCACGCCCATCAGGACGAGGTCGAACAGCGGCCGCGCCGGATCAAGATTTTCGGCGCCGTAAAAGGCCTGCAGCTCACGCGCATAGGCCTCGGCGCTGCGATCGGGATTGTCGGCGGTGGTCGGAATCGGGTGGACATGGCCGGAGGGCGCATCACGGTCGAGAAACGTCGCGCGCGCCACCGCCATGTTGTTGAGGGGATCGCTCTCGGGAACGAAGCGCTCGTCACCGATAAACCAATGCACGCGCTGCCACGGGATCTTGGCGCGATATGCGTCGCTGCCGAGCAGTTGATAGAGCTTCTTCGGGCTGGAGCCGCCGGTGAGGCAGATTGCGATGCGGCCGGGATTGGCGGCGATGCGCGCCATCACCCGTTCGGCCGCGGCCTGGGCCAGTGCCTCCGCGTCGGCCGCAACGATCAGCT
>NZ_JALBGZ010001469.1:0-607 GCF_023006515.1 Bradyrhizobium sp. PRIMUS42 | reverse complement strand
CGCCGCGCGATGCGCTGATCGCCGATATCGCCCCGGTCGGCCTGCGCGGGGCGAGCTTTGGCCTGCGGCAATCGCTCGACACCATCGGCGCCTTCATCGGGCCGCTCATGGCGATCGCCCTGATGTGGTGGACGGCGGACAATTTTACGATCGTATTCTGGGTGGCGGTGCTGCCGGCCTTCTTGTCCTTTGGCTTGATCGCGTTCGCGGTGAGCGAGCCGGAGCCGGAGCCGAGCCGCGAGCCTGCAAAGAATCTGCTCAATCTCGCCGCAATGCGGCAGCTCGGAGCAATCTATTGGCGCGTTGTGGCCGTCGGCGTCGTCTTCACGCTGGCGCGCTTCAGCGAGGCCTTTCTGATCCTGCGCGCACAAAACATCGGGCTCAACGCGATGTGGGTGCCGGCCGTGCTGGTGCTGATGAACGTCGTCTACGCCTTGTCGGCCTACCCGGCCGGCGTGCTCTCGGACCGGATCAACAGGACTGGCCTGCTCGCGCTCGGCCTCGTCTTCCTCGCTGGTGCCGATCTGGCGCTGGCGCTGCTGCCGAGCCTTGGCGGCCTCGCACTCGGCGTCGCGCTGTGGGGGCTGCACATGGGACTGACGCAGGG
>NZ_JALBGZ010001468.1:0-610 GCF_023006515.1 Bradyrhizobium sp. PRIMUS42 | reverse complement strand
CGGAGAGCACCGATCCGCTCGCCGCGCTCGGCCAGCTGCCGGTGCCGCCACGCACCGGCGCGGACTGGACCGACTTCGTCCGCACCACCCAGAACCTGCGCTATTCGGAATGGCCTGTCGATCTCGAGCGCGTGCGGCTGTGGTACGAGCCGCATCTGGATCGCATCCATGAGGATTCCGAGACGCGCCGCGCCGATTTGATGCAGCTCGAGCAGATCGCGAGCGGCTATGCCTCGCGCGAAAAGTTCCTGACCGAGCTCACGCTCGATCCACCGGATGCGACCAGCGACAAATCCGGCCCCCCCCTTCGCGACGAGGATTATCTGATCCTCTCCACCATCCACTCCGCCAAGGGCCAGGAGTGGAAGTCGGTGTTCGTGCTCAACGTCGTCGATGGCTGCATGCCGTCCGATCTCGGCGCCGGCACCAGCGCCGAACTGGAAGAGGAGCGCCGCCTGCTCTACGTCGCGATGACGCGCGCCAAGGACGACCTGCACCTCGTCGTGCCCCAGCGCTTCTTCACCCACGGCCAGGCCGCCAAGGGCGACCGCCACGTCTACGCCTCGCGCACCCGCTTCATCCCGGAGCAGCTGGTCTATCTGTTCGAGCG
>NZ_JALBGZ010001467.1:0-611 GCF_023006515.1 Bradyrhizobium sp. PRIMUS42 | reverse complement strand
GGGGGGGGGGGGGGGGGGGGGGGGGGGGGGGGGGGGGGGGGGGGGGGGGGGGGGGGGGGGGGGGGGGCGGGGGCGGGGGGGCGCCCCGGGGCCCGGCCGCGGGCCGGCGCCGCCCGCCGCCCCCGCCCCGTCGCCGCGGGCCGGCGCGCCCTATTGGGTGGTGCACCGCGCCGACCTGCAATCGGCGCTGGCCGGCGCCGTTGCCGATCATCCCGATATCGACCTGAAACTGGGCGCGACCTTCGAAGACGTCGCGCCGCATGCCAAGGGACTGACGGTCGTCCATCGCAGCGGCACGATCCGCCGCAGCGATCTCGCCAGTGCGCTGATCGGCGCCGACGGCATCTGGTCGACGGTCCGCCAGCATCTGTTTCCCGAGGTGCAGCCACGCTTCTCCGGGCTGATCGCCTGGCGCGGCACGCTGGACGCCACGCAACTGCCGAAGGATTACACCGCGCGCCGGGTGCAGCTCTGGATGGGTCCGAACGCCCATCTCGTCGCCTATCCCATTGCGGGCGGCCGCCAGATCAACGTGGTCGCGGTGCTGCCGGGCACCTGGAACAGGCCGGGCTGGAGCACGCCCGGCGATCCCCGCGAGGTGATGGATGCCT
>NZ_JALBGZ010001466.1:0-614 GCF_023006515.1 Bradyrhizobium sp. PRIMUS42 | reverse complement strand
CAAGAGCATGGTCGAACAGCGCGCGCCCCGTCGAACGGCCCGCGCCGCTGGAGAGCACGTTGCGAGCGCGGTGCCTCAGCCGTTGGCCGTATTCGAGCTGGCGCAATTCGTCGGCGACGCCGACCAGCACGTTGGAATCTGTGCCGATACCGAACGCGCCGCCGGCATCGAGGAATTCGCGCGCGGGAAAGATGCCGTCGCCAAGGCTCGCCTCGGTGATGGGGCAGAGGCCGGCAACTGCGCCGGTCCCGGCGAAGGCGGCGACTTCCTCATTCGTCATATGCGTCGCGTGAATGAGACACCAGCGCCGACCGATCGGCGCGTGATCCAGCAGCCATTGCACCGGGCGCCGGCCTGACCAGGCCAGGCAATCCTCGACTTCCCGGACCTGCTCGGCGGCATGGATATGCACCGGCCCGCCGTCGGCCAGTGGAATGATCGCCGCAAGCTCGTCCGGCGCGACCGCGCGCAGGCTGTGCGGCGCGATGCCGATATTGGCGCCTGGCAATTCCGCGATGACCTTGCGCGAGGCGTCCATCAGCGCCGCGAACTGATCGACCGAGCAGATGAAGCGGCGCTGGCCGGCATGCGGCGCCGCGGCGCCGAACGAGCCG
>NZ_JALBGZ010001465.1:0-614 GCF_023006515.1 Bradyrhizobium sp. PRIMUS42 | reverse complement strand
GATCGCGCTGAAGGGGCTGGAGCATCTGCTGGCATGCGCCAAAGCGCCTGACGGCCGGCCGGGTTATGTGCACCGGCTGACGCCGGAGGGCGCGGTGCTCGACGGCCGGCGCGACGCCTATGACCACGCCTTCATCCTGTTCGCGCTCGCGACCGTCTACGCGCTCGACCAAGACGCGCAGGTTCGTGCCGAGATCGACGCGCTGCTGGCTTTCCTCGACGGCCACCTCCGCTCGCCGCATGGAGGCGTGCACGAAGGCCTTCCGGTCTCGCTGCCGCGCCGGCAGAACCCGCACATGCATCTGTTCGAGGCGATGATCGCGTGCTTCGACGCGACCCACGATCTGTCGTTTCAGAACCGTGCCGGCGAATTCTTCGCGCTGTTCCTGGCCAATCTCTACGACAAGCAGAAGCGCATCCTGACGGAATATTTCGAGGAAGACTGGTCGAAGATCGAACCGGTCAGCGTCGAGCCGGGGCACCAGGCGGAATGGGTCTGGCTGCTGAAGGGGTTCGAACGCATCACCGGATGTCCGACCGGACAGCGGCGCGCCGAACTCCTGGCGACCGCGCTGCGCTGCCGCGACGCGGCCACCGGCTGCCTGATCGACGAGG
>NZ_JALBGZ010001464.1:0-614 GCF_023006515.1 Bradyrhizobium sp. PRIMUS42 | reverse complement strand
GCTGGTCTATCTGTTCGAGCGCACCGCCTGGCCGAAGGCCGCCGCCGGCGCGGCCCGCACTGCGGCGCAAGGGCCCAAAATCGACATCGGCGCGCGGATGCGCGGGATGTGGCGGTAGACACAAGAGGCCAGTCTCGGGACCTGTCAGGATAACTGGAACAGCAGAGGTCCGACATGAAAGCCGTCGTCGTCGAGCAATACGCAACCATCGATCAGATCGAGCTGAGGGACATCCCGCCCCCGTCGATGGAGCCGGGGCAATTGCGCATCCGCGTGGAAGCCGCCGGGATCGGCTTTGTCGACGGTTTGAAGATCGAGGGGCGCTATCAGACCAAGGATCCCCTGCCCTTCATTCCGGGAACGGAGTTCGCAGGCGTGGTGACGGACGCGCCCGGCGCACCCGGCGGCTATCAGCCCGGCATGCGCGTGATGGGCATGACGCGGTCTGGCGCGCTTGCGGAAGAGATCGTCGTTGGCCCCGCCGCGCTCCATCCCCTGCCCGACGGCGTTGCGGCCGAGGTCGCCGCCTCGTTTCGCGCCAACTATCTGACCGCGCTCTATGCGCTGAGCGCCCGCGCCATGCTGGTCGCAGGCGAGCAGCTCCTGGTGCTGGG
>NZ_JALBGZ010001463.1:0-615 GCF_023006515.1 Bradyrhizobium sp. PRIMUS42 | reverse complement strand
GACGCGGCTGGCAACACCGCGACCAGCGGCGCGGTGGTCTATACGCTCAGCACCACCGGCCCGACCGTGACCGAGGCCCTGGTTGCCGACACCGGCACGTCGGTCACCGACCACGTCACCACCAATCCGGCGCTGAACGGCACCGGCCTTGCCAACACCGTGGTGCACTTCACCATCGACGGCAGCCCGATCGCGACGACAGTGACCACCGATGCGCAAGGCGCCTGGTCGTTTACGCCGAGCGGGCTGGCCGACGGACCGCACACCATCGTGGCGAGCCAGACTGACGCTTTTGGCAACACCGGCAGCGCATCGCTGAGCTTCACCCTGGACACCACGGCACCCGCGGTCGCGATCACCAGCGCGGGGGGACCGGTCAACCAGGCCAGCCAGACCATCACCGGCACGGTGGGCGTCGCCGATGCCGGCGCCACCGTCACCATCCTGGATGGCGCCACGACGATTGGCACCGCCATCGTGCAGGGCAACGGCAGCTGGACCACCACGGCCACGCTGAACCAGGGTGGCAACTCCCTGACGGCGCGGGTGAGCGACGCGGCCGGCAACACCGCGACCAGCGGCGCGGTGGTCTACACGCTGAGCACCACCGGCCCG
>NZ_JALBGZ010001462.1:0-618 GCF_023006515.1 Bradyrhizobium sp. PRIMUS42 | reverse complement strand
CGCGCACCTGCCCGGCATCGCCGCGCTGAAAGAGGCGCTGCCCTCGCTCAAGCCCGATCGAATCGCGGGCGTCGGCGGGCTGACGACGCGGCACCATTCCATGGATGCGGGCGAGATGGGCGCGGATTACGTGCTGTTCGGCGAGCCCGATGCGAAAGGCCAGCGTCCCTCGGCGCAAGCGATCGCGGAACGGCTGGACTGGTGGGCCGAGCTGTTCGAGCCGCCCTGCGTCGGCTTTGCCATGTCGCTGGAAGAAGCCCACGACTTCGCCCTCAGCGGCGCCGATTTCGTGCTGGTCGGCGACTTCATCTGGTCCGATCCGCGTGGGCCGAAGGCCGCGCTGATCGAGGCGGACGCTGCGATCAAGAAGGCCTATGCGACGGCGACGGCTAGCCAAAATCCTGCTGGCCAGGAGCACGGCTAGCGCCCGACATGAAGCTCCCCTGCATCACCATGCTGGCTACGCTGCTGCTCACGCTGCCCGCGGCTGCGCAGCTCCAGATCACTCCGCCGGCGACAACGCCGAGCGCGCCGGCCGAGAAGCCAAAGCCCAAGCCGCACGCGCTTACCAAGAAGAAGGAGGCCGCGCCGGCGCCAAAACCTTCGGCCTCGCCCAAG
>NZ_JALBGZ010001461.1:0-618 GCF_023006515.1 Bradyrhizobium sp. PRIMUS42 | reverse complement strand
AGGGCGATCGACGCGGCGATCAACGCGCTGGAGGAGGCCGACCAGCATCTTCAGGCCGCGCTCGCCGCAACCGATTTCGATCCGGCCGAGCTCGAACGCATCGAGGAGCGGCTGTTCGCCCTGCGCGCCGCCTCGCGCAAATATTCGACGCCGGTCGACGGGCTCGCCGCGCTCGCCGCTAAATACGCCGCCGACGTCGTGCTGATCGATGCCGGCGCCTCGCGGCTGAAGAAGCTGGAGCAGGCTGCGATCGAGGCCGATGCGCGTTATTCCGCTGCCGCCAAGAAGCTGTCGATGGCGCGGCAGAAATCGGCCGAGAAGCTCAACAAGGCCGTCAATGCCGAGCTCGCCCCGCTCAAGCTCGAGCGCGCGAAATTCATGACCCAAGTCGAGACCGACGAGGCCGCGCCGGGGCCGCAAGGTTTTGATCGCGTCGAGTTCTGGGTGCAGACCAATCCGGGCACCAAGCCGGGCCCGCTGATGAAGGTCGCCTCCGGCGGCGAGCTGTCGCGCTTCCTGCTGGCGCTCAAGGTCGTGCTGTCCGACCGCGGTTCGGCGCCGACGCTGGTGTTCGACGAAATCGACACCGGCGTGGGCGGTGCGGTCGCCGACGCCATC
>NZ_JALBGZ010001460.1:0-618 GCF_023006515.1 Bradyrhizobium sp. PRIMUS42 | reverse complement strand
CCTCACAGCGGCCTGCGCACCGCTGGTGCGCGACGTCGTCATCGCCGGCATCAACCGCGACGAGGTCTCTGCCCTGGTCGTGCTCGACCTCGACGGTTGCCGGCTGATCAACCCGACGCTGCCGACCGACGACCTCATCGTCGCAACGCGTGACCGGCTGGTGCGCGAAGCCTTTCGCGAGCGCCTGACCGGTTTCCTCAGCCAAGCCACCGGTTCCTCGACGCGGATCACGCGCGCGATCCTGATGGACACGCCGCTCTCGATCGACAAGGGCGAGGTCACCGACAAGGGCTCCATCAACCAGCGCGCGGTGCTCGAGCATCGCGCCGCGCTGATCGAAGAGCTCTACGCTGCCAATCCGTCCGACCGTGTGATATCGGTCGCTTAAGAAATCATCGCCAAAGGAGAACGCCATGTTGTTGAAGGATCAGGCAGCCATCGTCACCGGCGGCGCATCGGGATTGGGCGCTGCCACCGCGCGAAAACTGGCGGCGCAGGGCGCCAAGGTCGCGGTCTGCGATCTCAATGCCAAGCTTGCAGAGACGGTTGCCGCCGAGATCAAGGGCGTGGCCGTGACCTGCGACGTCTCTGATGCCGCCTCCGCCGAGGCCGCGGTCG
>NZ_JALBGZ010000145.1:0-10977 GCF_023006515.1 Bradyrhizobium sp. PRIMUS42 | reverse complement strand
CGTGCAGCGCCGCCACCACGGCCGCGCGCGCCGCACCATGAGGCGCCAAGGCACGGAGGATGGCCGCCAGCACCTTGGCGAACTGCGGGCTGTTCACAATCGCCACGTTGTTCTGAATGTTGATGGTGCCCTGCGCGATCGTGGCAATTTCCCCCGTCACTTTGCCGATCTTTTCCAACACGCCGACGAGCTGGCCGGCTACGATCGCCGCGCCGCGCGCGTCCCCGGCCTCCGTGGTCGCGGCGAGCTGCGACATCAGCATTGTGCGCACGGCCCGGAAGTGGTCGAGCACTGATGCGCCCTCGTCCGCGGCTTTCGCGGCCAGGTCGGCGAGCTGCGCAGGCCCGACCAAATACGACGCCTTCATTTCCGCGCTGACGTGATTGTGCCAATGCCGCCCGATCGCATCTTTAGACAAGCCAAACTTCGTGGCCAGGCTGTCGAGCGATGCGCCGCCGGCACGCAACAGTTCGATCCGCCAACGCTCGTCATGAGCGCAGACGGTGCATTTAGGTCCAGATTTCATTCGCGATTTTCCATTGCGAATTGCGCCCTCAACCCGCATCACCGGCTAAGGGCGCAACATAGGCGCATCATGTTTCAGAAAGACGTTGTATCTCAACGCATTATAATGAGAGTAGAAGATATACAATCCGTTAATCGATGTCGGAGCGTGTCGAGGTGGGTGCGAAGGCGCTGGAAAACCGGTGCGAATTAAAGAATGCTTTGCCACTGATGTTGACCAAGAGGAACTTAGCAATGGTCGGACCGCAAACCAGGGAAGCGCTGAATAAACGAGCGCGCAGCGCCTCTGTTGTTATGAAGGAGGCTGCGGCAGTTCTCCAAAGGGCTCTAGACGAGCAGAGACCTCCGAAGCCGGCGAGGCTGACGTTTCTCGCGGGAGAACGGATACCAGAAACGGTGACGCTGCCGGGGCGCGCAATCGATAACATGATCGCCAATCTCTACCATTGGGCCTATGAGATCGATCGTTTCAGTTGGCCCAAATAAACGGTGACGTGCTCCCGCTTGAATTTCCATCTCAATATGATGTTGAAATCTAAGTCGTTGAAATTCCACGGACCGACCGGACCAAATTCGGACCGCGGTCCGACCGGTCCAGCGCCGGCCATACGGACCGACCGGACCGCCCCCCTATAAGGGCGGTACGGCGGTCCCGGTCCGGTCAGGTGTGACGTGGAGGAATAGGCGGAAATTGTCCGGCGGGCGCCGCCATGGGAATTGCAGCATGAGCGTTTGCCGTCTGGTCGATGATCCGCACAAGCTGGTCCTGAACGAGGATCAATTTATTGGCTAGTAGCTTCACCTGTCGGCGGTGCAGATCGCGCATCGGCTTTGCAGCGTCCGGGCTGACGCCACCGAGTGCTTCGAGGATTGCATTCGCTTCCGCGCTCGGCAGCCATTTGCCGTCGACCTTCTGCCAATACGTGCCGGTGGAAGGCTGAAACGCGACCAGGCCGCGTGCATCGGCCGGAGGCTCGGTGAGTTCGGGTGGCAAGTTATGAAGTTCGATTTTCATCTGTGGTCCCTGTGGTTAGTGTTCATCGGCGCGCTCGGGCCATTTCCAACGACACCACTCGGCATCCGCGTCGTTGAGATCGTCGAACGCCGGATCCAGCATCGTCGCGTCGACCGGAGGTGCCGCAAGCGGTTGCTCGCTGCGATCACGTTGCTGCTTGTGCTTCGGCGTCATCTCAGAGCATCCGCTTTTTTTTCGCGTCGGTTACGGCTGAGACAACGCGGCCCGGCAGCTCAGCCTTAAGCTGACGCAACTGCCCCTCAACGCGCGCGAGTCCGTCCTTGTCGGCGCCACGGGCATCGATGGCGATCGACACGGGCGCGCTCACGTTGCCTGGCGCAGTGCCGGCCGCCAGACGCGATACGGCGCCAGATGGGCTCAATGTGCCGCCGTCGGCGAACCCGGGCAGCATGGCGCGTGAAACGTGATTCGGGATGATCGTTGCGCCGCCCTTGTGGACGTTGATCAGTTCGGGGCCGCGCTCACCGACCACGCCCCAGCCGCCCGCAAGCGTGCCACCGTTCGCAAACATGGGAAATGACAGGCCGCCCGTGCCGGCACCGAGACCTGAGGACATGACCGGGACGCTGCCGCTACCGATGCCGAGCAGCCCGAGCAGGCCGCCTGAGGACGATCCACCGAAGGCGCTTGCGAACAGAGAATCGGCCGCCATCTGCATCAGCCGGTCGGAAATCTTCCCAAGCGCGTCGAGACCGGACGACTTGAACGCGTTCCATGCCGAGGCACCGCTGCGAATTTGCTGCCCGAAGCTGACGAAAAAGCTTCTATTCGTCGACATGGCGTCGACCATCACCGAATCGAGCTGCTTGCGCGCATTGCCCACTTCGTTGATGGCTGCTTGAAATTGCGGCAGCAATGACCCGGCCACCTTCGCTTGGTCGGAGAGTGCTTCGACGGATTTCGCGGCATAGTTGGAGGCGGCCGCAAACGCTTCCAGATCCTTCGGATTGACGATGCCTCTGTCGACCCACGATTGCAGCGTATCGGCGGCGGCCTTGCTTGCATCGCGGAAACTGAAAACGCCGATGCTCGCCTGTTCGGAGACGCGCGACATTTCCGCCTGTGCGCGGACCACATTTTTGATCGCTTCGGCTTGCTGCTTGGAAACGCCAACGCCCTGCAGCGCCGCCGCGGCGAGTTCGAGTTCCTTCGCCTTGACCTGATCCTCGACGGTTGCCAGGTTGCCGAGCAGCGCAATCCGCTGTTGTGCTTGTTGATTGGCGACCATCAGTTCGGCGGAGGTCTTGGGCTCGGCAACGCCCGCACGCTGGTTAAGCCCGCGCTGCAGGCCGTTCGAGTTCAACGGTTTGTCGAACGATCCAAACCGGTCGGCGAACGGCACGCCGAACTCGATTCCCATTTTCTTCGGATCGGAGTTGAGGCCGAGTTTGCCAGTAGTCTCCGTGAACTTGGTCCAAAAACTAGCATTGCCGAAGTCGCGCACTTTGCTCTGCAGCGTGTCGAGCGCATTGATGCCCTCAAGAATACCACTCTTGAGGTACTGGCCCATCTTCGTCGATGCGGTGTTCCAAGCGTCGTCGAACTCGCGAGCCTTGCGGATCAAGTTCAGTTCGGCCGATTCGTTGAATTTGATCGTGCCATCCGCGGCCGTCTGGATGCCCTTGGAGCCCTGCTCCATGTAGCGGACCCACGCGGCGTCGCTCGGCAGGCCAGCTTCGCGCAAAATCTTCTGTTTCTCGACGTCGCTCGTAGCGCGCGCGACCAGATCGGCAACATTCCCGAGGTAGCCGGACAGATCCTTGGCGCTCTTACCATTGGCTATCATCAGCGAATTCAGCGAGCCAAAATTACGCTGCGCCTGGTAAACGCCGTCGGCGAACCCGGTAATCCCCTTTTGGAAATCCTCGTTACCGATTCCCTTGAACGACGCCGACTGTTGTAGCGCGTGGATCTTGGTCAGGGAAAGGTCGGTCGAGCGGGCGAAGTCGTCGAGCGCCAGTTCCGATTTGATGATGCTGTTCGCGGCGACCGCGAAGCCCGTTGCCAAGAGTGCCGCACCGCCGCCGAGCAGGCGCATCGGCGTTAACACGCTGGCGATACCTGAACCAATTTGCCGGAGTGCGCCGCCGACGGTCCCGGTTTTGCTCGAACCGAAGATGTCCGCGATCTGCGCGCCCTGCTGCGCCAGGACCATGAACGGCGACTGACCCGAGACCAACGAAACGCCGACGTCCTGCAACTGGCGGGACAGGTTGATCATTTCGGAACGGGTGAGGCCGGTGGACTTGGCAATGTTCTGCATGGCCTTGTCGGCCGTCTCGGCGGCTTTGCCCACGGCTGCGACGTTGGCGCCGGTCGTCTTGGTCGCGGCTTGTAGCTTGTCCGCGCCGGCCGCTGCCGCGTTCGCCGACGCCTGAAACTTGTTCAGCGCGGCATCGGCCGTCGTGACTTGCGAAGAGTCAATTTTGAGCCCGAGTGTCGCAATATCCGTGCTCATGTTGCAGCTTCCAGTGCCATTTTGGATTTGGTTTCAATCTCGATTGCCGCGGCGAAGATGGCTTCCAGCAAATCCGCATCGGCGCCGGCTTTGAGTGCACGCAATTTGTCATCTGCGCGTTTCTTGGCGCGCTCGACGTAAGGGCGCTTGCCACCGTTTGCGACGGCGCGCAGTGCTGCGGCTTCGAAATCGAGGACGATGTCTTTCAGGGCCTCGGTCACGCGAAACCCCCGCTAAGGATGAATTCGGCAGCCGCGCCGTCAGAGTTCTTGCCCACGAGCATGGCACCGCTGGAATATTGCGCGCTGATAGCGGAGGCGCTCGACCGTTTCGTCGCGCCGGAGCCAGCCGCAACCGTAATGGTGCCCGTGCTCCACATCATAAAGCCGCAAGTGAAGCATTCAGGGAGATCACGAGGAACGGTAATCGTCACGTTCGACGTGTCGTCACATCGCAGCACCTTGCCGTTGTCGTCGAGGCTCAAGGCGCGGTTGCCGGTGAAGGGAACGACGTCGGTATAGAAAATGGTGTAGGTCGCGGTGCCGGAAATAGCCGTGATCGTCACGCGCTTGGCGGGATCGGGCAGGACCAACCGCCGCTTGTCGCCAGCCCGAAGCCACCAAGTGCGGCCACCTTCGATCGTGACCGATGCCTCGCCGGCCGTCGAGACTTCTAAGGTCCGATCGGCCGGAACCATGATTGTGATGGAGTTGCCCTGCGAGACCGACGACATTGCGATCACTCCGCCCGAATGCCGTGCCGACGCCGATGCTCGGAAATGATCGCGTCGAGATCGTTCGGATCCGGCTTGGTCGGCTGTGGCGGTTTGGCGATCTCCGCGTCAATTTGAGCGCGGAACGCGTATTCCTCGCCGGGCGCAAAATCAGCAGCCTCGGTCAAAGCCTTGTCGGTTTCCTTAACGGCCAGTTCGGCAAACTGGAGCCCTTCAATTTCTGCGCGGACCGCTGCGACCTTCTCCGGATGGGCCGTTTCGATCAACTCGGAATGAAGTTGCTCGTGCACGCTGCGCGATATGCCGCTAACTTCCGGTGCGGCGCGGACTATGGCCGCGACCATGCCAGGCGAAAGCTTGCTCAGTGTGTCGCGCTTCTCCTGCGGCATTGCGCGGACTATGGCTCTCATCTCCGCTTCTCGCATCTCCGCGATGACATCGCCTTTTTCGATCGGCGGAAGCGCCAGAGCCTTCAGTTCGGCCCGAGCCTGTTCTGCTATCCGACGCAGTTCGGCCTTGCTGCGGGCGATCTCGGCAAGCGGATCGCGCAGTGCCGCTTGTTTTGCATTGCGCTGGCCCGCTTCGTTCAAATGCGGGTTGCCCGCTGCCGTGGAAGCAGCCGCAGCGGCGGCGTCGCGAATGTCGAAGGCTGCCTTGCCAATCGCCGAGATGCGCCGGGACGGAATGCGCTCCTGATTCAGCGAGTCGAATTTCCGGATGAAGATATCGCGGGTGGACATACGTGTTCCTCTTAGAATTTGTGAATTATGCAGCGATCACTTCCGCTCGTCGGGCGGCATGGTCGTGGTGACGCCGTTCACGGTCGACGACATGGGGATCGGTTCCGGAGAGACGTGATGACCGAACGAGCCGTCGCTGCTCATGCGGTGCTGGCCGCGCGTGTCGACGTGATGACCGAAAGTGCCGTTGCTCTCGACGAGCGGAACGGCGGGAATGCGAATGGTGGACATGTGAACTCCGTGGATGTTGAAGGGGTGGCGCGGGACCGGCGAGAGGAACGCACCGACCCCGCGCCGTCAGCCGCCGACGAGCGGCGACTTAGCTCACGCGGCAATGGGTTCGCGCGGCGTGTTGGTGGTTTGGAAGCTGGCGAGGAAGGTTGGGATGTGCAGGCCCCAGCGGCCGGCCACGTTGCGGGCGCCAGGCACCCGGCCGCTCTGAAGCGCATGAAATGCGCCCTTCTCGGTGCGGCCGATGACCTTGCCGATGGCTTTCGCGCCCCAAACGAACTGATCGTTTTCGGTGCTGCTGATATTGGACACTTAGCGAGTCTCCGATCGGATCGGTGCTCGCTCGGGCAATAAAAAAGCCGAGGCGAGCACATTTACTGTGCTGGCTCTCGGCTTGCGTCACGCGTGCCGTTCGACGTTCGTTGGTTCAGATCGGGGTGCTGTGCCCTATGACGCCGTCTCGGCGCTAACCTGAAAACTACTGGTCTAGATGACTATCACCATAAACTACCACCAAATTCCTAAATGAATGGTTAACCAAACTCCCCTTCGGCCGCGGCCAGTTCTTCGGCGTGGTCGGCGCGCGGAATCAGATGCGCGTAGGTGTCGATCGTGATCTGAATGGACGCGTGCCCGATGCGCTCGGATAGCTCTTTGAGGTTCAAGCCAAGCCCTATAGGTGGCCGCGCGAGGCACCAGCTCGCGAAGTAATGTCGCAAACTGTGCGCACCTGTGTACTTCGCTTTTACCACTGGCTTCCCGTCCTCATCGCGCTCCGGCTTCCCGCTTGCGTTCAGCACCGGCACCGTGATGCCGGCCTTTTCCCAGGCTGGAATGAGGCCGCGCTCGATGATGTTCGAATGCGTCTCGACCTTTCCGGATCCATTGGGGAAAACGAGATGCTGTTGCCCATCGTCCTTCGGACATTGCAGCTTCCAAGTCTTGAGTGCCGCCAGGGTTTTCGGCGGGATCGGCACATTCCGCTGGCTGTCCGCAGATTTCGGATTGCCAATCGTGTTGTAACGGTCGGCTCGTTGGCGAACATGCAACTCGCTCTTTTTGAAATCGACGTCCTGCCATTTGAGTCCACGCAATTCGCTCGCGCGGAGTCCACAGCGAATCGCCGCAAGGAAGAAAGCACGCCACCGCTCGTTGTCGGTCTGCTGCAACAAGGCGTCAATTTCGCGCGGTTCGGGGATATCTCGGCCGATGACCAGCTTGCGTTTTTGGCGACGCTCGACCTTCCGTTTTCGGCGGCGGTTCGCCGTCATCGAGCGGACGACATTGTGCCCCACCTTCCCGCGCTCCAAGGCGTCGCTGAGCAGGCTCGATAGGGAAGTCGTCACCTTCTTGACCATCACAGCCGAGCGCGCCTCGGTCTCTCGCTCGCCCGGTGCCGGCACGCCATTGCGGAGCCGATCTTGCCATTCCCTAACGGCCGCGACAGTCAGCGCCGGAAGCTTCAAGCCACCTAGATAGGGGTTGATGTGGAACTTAAGATGCTGCCGATACTGATCCACCGTTGATCGTTCGAGATCGCCGCAACCGTCAATCCAAAGGTCGCCGGCTTCCTCAACGGTGATGCTGCGGCTCGTGGGCGTGTGGACGCCTTTCTTCACATCGATGCGAACTTGAGCCTGGAAATCCTCGGCATCCTTTTTGCGGTCGAACGTCTTGATGTGCCGGCGCCGTTTGCCGCGGTCATCGCGCTCCGCCGTCGAATATTGAACGACGTAGGCGGAGCGTTCTTCGCCGGCCTCGGTTTTCCACGTCCGCTTTCTGATCGACATGTTGCGCCCCTCGCCCATTCGCGAATTCTCGGGAGCATACGGGAGGCGCAACAAAAGCGCAACATGATCCTAAATTTATAAGGTATTTCAATGCATGATAGCGGATTTCTACTCCGCGGGTTGCAGGTTCGAGTCCTGCTGGGATCGCCAGTCTCATTCTAAGTTCACCGGCCTTCACGAACGCGTGGGTAACCATACGACGGCCTTTGAACCGGGCCGAACAGCCCTATCTAAGCGCGGGGCGAATTGCGCCCGGTCAAGGACTCCGATGCTTCCAGCCGAATGGACGAGAATGGCCATCGCATCTGCGGTGGCAATCGTCGCTATGTCGTTTTTGGCAATCGACGCAGGCGTTGTGAACACCAGTGTGGTCACGAAGCCCATCAAGGTGGCTCAAGCATCGATCATTGGCGCCGCTATGGGCCAGCATCACCTTTCCTTTGCCGTCCAGGAGTGGGCGCGTCCCAACCGCGACAACAACGAAAAGCCGACCTTGGAGCATTGCCTGGCGATCGACTGATCGAGACGCCCTCCTCGCCCTATCGCCAAAATACTCAAGCTTCACCGCCCGCGCACTGATGGGCCCACCACCACCGCGCAATCGCCGCGGTGAGATCGTCCCACATGTCCGTCGGCAAATCCGAGGCCGCCACCCGCACGCTGTATTGGTCCGTGGTCGCGTCGTGAAACCACTCGGTCGCGGCGAAGTCGAAACCGAAGCTGCCGGCGTGGCGGATCGGGAAGCCTTCTGCGCGCAGCTCGTTGCTCATGTCCTCGGCCGCCTGCCGCGCGCTTGCCTCGTCGAGGGGACGCTTGCCCCGGAGGGTAACGTAGAGACCGTGGGTGAAATGGAGTTCGGCCGAGAGCGCCGGGAGCTTCGCAGCAAAATAGCGAGCCATGCTTCGGCTGTTGCGCAAGATTGCCGCTACGCGCCGCTTCGTGAGGGCCAAGTAGGCCGCGCTGCCCACGAAGGGCGGGAAATGCGCCGGCAAGGCCGCGCCGCCGAGCAGTCGCACCGCGTTGCGCGTTTCGGACGCGAGACGTGTCCATTCAGGGCGTCCTGCCCGCTGCCGGGGCTCATTCCCGTGCACGAAGACGGCCGAGCCGAGCCGGCCATATTCCGCCCCGAGCGAATCGAGCTTGTTGTGGCTTCGCACCAGCACCAGCGGAATTCCGTATCGCCGGGCCCATTTCAGGACCCGCCTGATCCGGCCCGAACGGCCGGCGAAGCAGGTCGTATCGAAAACAAGGAGATCGAGACCCGAGCCGTCACTTCGGAGCGCGGCCTCGAAAGCGCCTGCGAGAGAGCAGGAATCCAACAGAAGAATTCGCGGCGAATTCCCCGAAGCACACGCATCGCCCAGCGGCAGGCTCAAAGCCACGAGCCGCAAATGAGGAACAAAGCCCCGGATCAGCTCCAGCGTCTCGCCATAGGAGCCTGGAAGCACCAGGATATCAGCCTTCTCGACAATCTGCGCGGAGGCCAGCAATACGGCGGAGATCGCGGCCATGCCTGAGGCAGTATAGATCGCCGTGCTCGCGCAGCCGCAGTCGAACTCATAGAATGAAGGCCCGCGCACCGTGAGGTCCGCTCGCTGGTAGTCGTAACTGAACTCGAAGGGCCCGCTGACGCGATCGGCCGTATGCGACCAGGCTGTCTCGGTCGCCTTCCAGTCGTGCAGCTCCTGCTCCGCCCTCAGCGCCGCGGTGATCTGGAATTTGGACCTGACGATATCGTCGACGGAACGCGGACGCGCCAGATCAAGCCGATGTCTCAGGCAGTCGTTCAACAGCCTGAGCTCCTCATGCTTCCGTTCCAGATAGGCCTGAATGGTCTCCATGTGCGTCTTGGCAGATCCGATCGGAGGTTCAACGTGCGGAAAGCGCCTTGGGTCCAACGCCAGTCTGCTGCAACGAACAGCGGAGTCGGCAGTTGAGACCTATGCAAGGAGGACAACATGGCTGACATCAGAGAGCACATGAAAATCATCGGCAAGGACGGCGCACATGTCGGCACCGTCGACCGCGTCGAGGGCAACCGGATCAAGCTGACGCGCAAGGACAGCCCGGAAGGTCACAAGGACCATCATCACTATATCGACACCAAATATGTCGGTGCCGTCGAAGGCGACGTCGTCAAGCTGTCAGTGAATGCCGACGCAGTCCCGAAGACGGAAGCCGCCTAAAACACTGAGCCCCTTCGGGGGCTTTCATCGAAACGGGGCACAATAATGCAAAGACAGCGTGGAACGAGATCACGATGGGTACGTTGGAATGCACGAAATCAAGTGGTGCCGACCTCCCAGCCCCGGTCGGCTTTGAAGGGCCCCGTGCTTGTCCCCCGAGCACGGGGCCTTCCCATGTAGATCAACGGGCCGAGCGACCTCGGCCTGTGATCGTCAAATCTCCCCGAGAAATTGCCCTCAGTCCGCCCGCTCGTCGCGCCGATCGCGGGCGAGCTCATTCCAGGCCAAGGCCAGCTGGATCAAGCGTTGCCGATCGACGCCTTCCGATGCCGCAGCCCGCTTCATCGCGGCCTCGGCTTCATGCCGTGGGTCGTACCTGGTACACATGAGGTCTACTCTAGCCGGCCATCTGGACAAGCGCGTGGCAATTTCGTCCGTATGATTGCGGGGTCACGTCACGGTTTCCTGGCTGGACGAGCGCGCGGGCACCCCACCTCACCGTATGCATGCGCTGATTGCGAAGCCGTGAAGATCAGCTTCATTCTTACGATCTGTGAATGGCGTCACAGTCTCGGCCCTGCACCTCGGCTAAACATGGTCTCGACGCTTTCAGGAGCGCGCGAGGACATCGATGGTGTTTTCCGTCATGACACAAGACGCAGCAGCCTCAGCCAACGTCCCGACGCAACGACACAGGAGCGATCTGGTCGGCGTCGCCTATCTCGGGACCATCGGCATCGTGATGCTGGCCTGGATCGCCGGCCTGGTCTGGGGCGCGATTGCGTTCTTCAACTGGCTCGTGTCTTGACGCGAGGGTGATCCGTCCCCCTGCAAGGGTCGCCGCCGGAATCGTGCGCTAGAGCAGGCAGTGCAGCACCTGCCCAAGCTTGATCCCGCCGCAAACGATCATGGCCCAAAGCGCCAAGCTGATCTGGATTGCATCCAGCATGTCTCACGTCCCCGCGAATCATCCCGACATTTTTGTTTTGAGACTTGCGTGAGGCGGCAACGAGCGCCAGCGCCAATTTGACGCAATTACCGGCGCGCAAGAAAAAGGCGGGCCGGGGCCCGCCTCTGCTTCAATCCGGCTTGGAAAGCTCAGTAGCAGGCGCGGGGATCGGCTTGCACATACTGGCCGCTCGGATAGCGGTAGTAGCAAGTGCCCTGCGCCCAATAGTAACCGGGCTGGGATGCGGCGGTGGCGCCCGCGATGGCTCCGGTTGCGCCGCCGAGAACCGCGCCGGCGGCAGCCCCTGTTGCATTGCCCGAGATCAGTCC
>NZ_JALBGZ010001459.1:0-620 GCF_023006515.1 Bradyrhizobium sp. PRIMUS42 | reverse complement strand
AGCAGCGCGCGATGGATGGTGGGCACGGCGGTGTACCAGGTCGGCCGCAGCTCTCGCATCCAGCCGAAGAACGACGGCGCGTCGAAGCCGTCGGTGCAGATCACGCTGGAGCCCGCGGCCAGCGCCGTCAGCAGGCCGGAGATCAAGCCATGGGCGTGAAACAGCGGCAGGACGTTGAGCAGACGATCGTGGGATGTGAGCGACAGCACGCGGCCGGCATTGGTGGCGGACAGGCACACATTGCGATGTGTCAGCGGCACCATTTTCGGCCGTGCCGCCGTGCCCGACGTCAACAGGATGAACGCATCGTCGTCGCCGCGCGAGGCGCCGCCGGTCGCCGCCGGCTCGATCGTCGGCCCAACGAATGCGCAGCCGCCGAGATTGTCTTGCCGCCCCGGCACGAAATCGATCACCGCGATATCGAGCGCCTTGGCGGCCTCGCGGCTCGCCGGGTTCATGTCGGCCCGTGTCACCAGCGCCGTCAGCTTCAAGTCGCTGAAATAGCGTTGCAGCTCGTCAGCCGTCAGATCGGGATTGACGGGGACGCAGGCGCAGCTCGATGCGACCGCGATCAGCGCCAGCGCGCTGTCGGCGCCGCGCGGCAGTGCGACCGCGATCCG
>NZ_JALBGZ010001458.1:0-621 GCF_023006515.1 Bradyrhizobium sp. PRIMUS42 | reverse complement strand
CCGCTGTCGTCCCCGACAAGCGAAGCGCAGATCGGGCCCCCCGCGCGAGCGCTTGCGCTCGTCGCGATAGCCACCGGGAGAAGTTTGGCGACGACTCGGAGTTGCCGGCTTGCTCCATAACCGCTCCCTGTGGTTATGGGTCCCGGGTTCGCTTCGCGCCCCGGGACGACAGCAGAGGGTGGCGCAGCGACCTTACGCCGCCCGGATATTCCCCATGAAGCGGTCGAGCTCGGCGCGCAGGCGGGTGCTTTCGGACGACAGCGTCCTGGCCGAATGCAGCACCTCCTCCGAGGCCGAGCCGGTCTCGGCGGCGCCGCGGTTGACCTCGCCGATATCGGTGGCCGCGGTCTGGGTGCCCTGCGCGACGGTCTGGACGCTGCGCGCGATTTCCTGGGTTGCCGCGCCCTGCTGCTCGACGGCGCTCGCGATCGAGGTCGAGATCGACGAAATCTGGCCGATGGTGGCGCCGATCTCCTTGATCGCTGCAACCGATTCGGCCGTGGCGCCCTGCATGCCCGTGATGTGCGAGGAGATCTCGTCGGTGGCCTTCGCGGTCTGGCTCGCCAGCGACTTCACTTCGCTCGCAACCACGGCAAAGCCACGCCCGGCTTCGCCGGCGCG
>NZ_JALBGZ010001457.1:0-621 GCF_023006515.1 Bradyrhizobium sp. PRIMUS42 | reverse complement strand
GCCTGGGCCGAGGCCACGTCCGCGCGGCTTGCGAAAGACTGTGTCCGCCTCGACGACATGGTGCGGGCGCAAGGCTGGCGGCTGGTCGGCGGCACGCCGCTGTTCCGTCTCTACGAGACACCCGACGCGCTCGCCGCGCAGGAGAAGCTCGCGTGCGGCCAGATCTGGTCGCGTCTCTTCGCACAAAAGCCGACATGGCTGCGCCTTGGGCTTCCTGGCAGCGAAGCCGAATGGACGCGCCTTGCCGAGGTCCTAGCGCGCTAGCGCGAGCAGGCCTTCGACGTCGAGATGCTTCTCGATGTGGTCGGCGAGGGCATCGAGAGCGCTCTCGACCCTGGCGTGGTAGGGCTCATCGCCTGCGGGAATGTCGAGCTTGGCCAAAAACGCCTTGCGGAAATCGTCCGACGTGAACAGGCCGTGCAAATAGCTGCCCTGCACGCGGCCATCCCTCGAGATCGCGCCTTCCGGCTCGCCGTTCAGTTTCGCAAATGGCCGCGCGCGATCGGGCCCGTCGGTGCGGCCGATGTGGATCTCGTAGGCTTCGATCGGCTGGTCCGTCGCGGCGTGCACGGCGGCGACACGCGTCAGCGTTTTCTGCGGGCTCATGACCGTCTCGACGTC
>NZ_JALBGZ010001456.1:0-621 GCF_023006515.1 Bradyrhizobium sp. PRIMUS42 | reverse complement strand
CACCGCGGCGGCGATCGCCGCGATATGGTCCGGCGTGGTGCCGCAGCAGCCGCCGACGATGTTGACCAAACCGTCGCGCGCGAACTCGCCGACCAGGCGCGCCATGTATTCGGGTGTCTCGTCGTATTGGCCGAACTCGTTGGGCAGGCCGGCATTGGGATAGGCGCAAACAAGCGTGTCGGCGACGCGGCCGATATCGGCGATATGCGCGCGCAGATCCTCGGCGCCGAGCGCGCAGTTGAAGCCGATGGTGACAGGCTTGGCGTGCCGCACCGAATACCAGAACGCCTCCGGCATCTGGCCCGAGAGCAGGCGGCCGGACTTGTCGGTGATGGTGCCCGACACCATCACCGGCATGTCGATGCCGCGCGCTTCGGTGATCTCCGCGATCGCATAAAGCGCCGCCTTGGCGTTCAGCGTGTCGAAGATGGTCTCGACCAAGAGCAGATCGACGCCGCCGTCGAGCATGCCGTTGATCTGCTCGCCATAGGATTTGCGCAGATCGTCGAAGGTGACGGCGCGGTAGCCGGGATTGGAGACGTCGGGCGAGATCGAGGCGGTGCGATTGGTGGGCCCGATGGCGCCAGCGACGAAGCGCGGCCTGCCGTCCTCGGCTTCGAC
>NZ_JALBGZ010001455.1:0-622 GCF_023006515.1 Bradyrhizobium sp. PRIMUS42 | reverse complement strand
CCGCCGCGCCGACCGCCCGCTGCTCCAGACCGCCGATCCCGAAGGAACCGTGACGCGCCTGCTCACCGAGCGCGAGCCGGTCTACAGCCATGCCGACCTCACCATCGCCTCGCGTGACGTGCCGCACGACAGAATCGTCGAGGAGTGCATCGAGGCGCTGCGCGCACATCTTTGCGGCGAACAGGCCGCTCAACCACCTGCCGACATTGCGAGTGCCATCCGATGACTGCGCCGTTGAAACATTCCGATCCTGTCAATGTCGAGGTCGCGTTGGGGTATCGCGCCTATGACATCGTCATCGGCCGCGGCGTGATGGCCTCGCTCGGCGAGCGCGTGGCGCGTTTGCGTCCCGGCGTGCGCACCGCGATCGTGACGGATCGCAACGTCGCAAAGCACTGGCTCGAGCCCGCCGAGGTCTCGCTCGCGGCGAGTGGCATCCCGACCTCGCGCATCGTCGTCGAGGAAGGCGAGATCTCCAAGACCTATGCCGGCCTGGAAAAGGTCAGCGAAGCCCTGATCGCCGCGAAAATCGAGCGCAACGATCTCGTCATCGCGCTCGGCGGCGGCGTGGTCGGCGATCTCGCCGGCTTTGCCGCGGCGATCCTGCGCCGCGGGGTCGATT
>NZ_JALBGZ010001454.1:0-623 GCF_023006515.1 Bradyrhizobium sp. PRIMUS42 | reverse complement strand
GGCAGGGCCATCTCGCGCAGCAGCGGCAGCGGCACCGTGAGGATCACGCGATCGCAGCCATGCACATCGCCGCCGGTGCAGTGAACGGCCACCGTGTGGCCATGCTCTTCGATCGCCGACACCACACAACCGAGATGAATTGTGACCCCGCGCCGGCGGCAGTCCGCCGCCAGAAAGTCGATCAGCGCGCCATAGCCGCCATCGATGCGCGCCTGCGGTGCGTGCCCGCCATCCATCCATTCCTCGCGCAGCGCCAGCGTCGAGGCGCGCTCGGGGTCGGCCGCGTCATAGCCCTCGACCATCCGCCCGATCGAATGGCGCATCGGCGCATAGTCATCCCCGGCAAAATGCCGGCGCAGGAACTCGGCGACGGTGAGATCGTCCTTCAAGTCCCTCAGCACGGCTTGAAGCTCCGCCTCGTGCGGATCGTCGCCCTGTCCGCGCGAGAGCGTCGTCCCGTCGACGCTCCACTGCTCGCCCTCGATCGCTTGCAGCGACAGCCCGGCCTCACGCAGCAATCCGCGCGTGATCGGCGCCTCGCCATGGACGAATTCGGCGCCGCCCGCAGCGGGATAGCCGAACTCTTCAGCCGGCAGTGGATGGATGCGGCCGCCGCAGCGCCC
>NZ_JALBGZ010001453.1:0-626 GCF_023006515.1 Bradyrhizobium sp. PRIMUS42 | reverse complement strand
CACCATCCGCGCCGCGCTCTGCATCGCGCTGGATCTCACGCCGCAGGCAGCCTTGCGCTTCGTGATCGATCCGCTGTCGCTGACCCGGATCGATCGCCTCGCGGCCGGCTGGCGCATCGTGTCCGTCAACCAGCGGATCAGCTAGGTCTGTCAGGCACGTTGGCTTGCGCGAATGTTGCCATGCCGTTGTGGAGCGCGCAGGCGAGGCGCACCAGCGGCAGCGCGATGGCGGCACCTGATCCCTCGCCGAGCCTGAGGTCGAGGCTGATCAGCGGTTGCACATTGAGCGCGCGGAGCACCAGACGATGCCCCTGCTCGGCCGATTGATGCGAGGCCAGCTGGAACGGCTGGCATGACGGGTTCAGCCGTGCTGCGGCGAGCGCTGCCACCGACACGATGAAGCCGTCGATCAGCACGGGGATGCGGCGCTGCGCGGCCGCGATGATCGCGCCTGAGATCGCTGCGATCTCGAGCCCGCCGACAGCACACATGATTTTTTCGGGCGACGCACCCGCAACGCCATGCAGCGCAATCGCGGCATCGATCACGCGCGCCTTGTGTGCGCGGCCGGCCGCATCGATCCCAGTGCCGCTGCCGGCGATTTCCTCGGCACTCACGCCAAGCAG
>NZ_JALBGZ010001452.1:0-627 GCF_023006515.1 Bradyrhizobium sp. PRIMUS42 | reverse complement strand
CGACCATCGCCACCAGCCCGCGCGCGCGGAATTGCACCGGCGACAGGTTCACCGCGACGGTGACATCGGGCCAGGACGCGGCGGTCGCACAGGCGCTGCGCAGCACCCATTCGCCGATCGGAACGATCAGCCCGTTCTCTTCCGCGATGGGAATGAACTCAGCCGGCGAGACGAAGCCGCGGGAGGGATGTTTCCAGCGTAGCAGCGCCTCGAACCCGGTGAGCTCGGACGAATCGAGCCGCATCTGCGGCTGGAACACCAGATGGAATTCGCGCGCCTCCAGCGCACCGCGCAGATCGTGCTCCAGCGCGTGCCGGCTGCGCGCCTCTTCCTCCATCTCGGGTTCGAACAGCTGATAGGCGCCCCGCCCCTTGGCCTTGGCCTGGTACAGTGCGAGGTCGGCGCATTTCATCAGCTCGTCGGCATCGAGCCCGTGGTCGGGCGCGATCGCGATGCCGACGGAGACGCCGACATGGATCGACTGGCTCCCCAGCGGTGGCGAGTGGCCGATGATTTCGACCAGGCGCCGGGCGAGCTTCTCGGCCGATTGCGGCTGCGGTCCGCGCTGGAGCACGGCAAACTCGTCGCCGCCGAGTCGTGCGACGGTGTCGTGCTCGCCGACATTCT
>NZ_JALBGZ010001451.1:0-629 GCF_023006515.1 Bradyrhizobium sp. PRIMUS42 | reverse complement strand
AGCGCCGTCATCAACACCGGGCGCAGCCGCGTCAGCGCACCCTCGCGCACCGCGTCCGCGATGGGGTGTCCCTCGCTGCGGAGACGCTCGATGAAGGCGATGATGACGAGGCCGTTGAGCACGGCGACGCCCGATAGCGCGATGAAGCCGACACCGGCGCTGATGGACAACGGGATGTCGCGCAGCAGCAGCGCGGCAACGCCGCCGGTCAGCGCCAACGGCACGCCTGAGAACACCAGCGCCGCATCGGCCGCCGATCCCATCCCCATGAACAGCAGCAGGAACACCAGCAACAGCGCCACCGGCACCACGATCGTCAGCCGCTTGGTCGCGGACACCAGCTGCTCGAACTGCCCGCCCCAGCCGATCCAGTAACCCGGCGGCAGCTTGACCTTCTCCGCCACCGCCGCTTCCGCCTCGGACACGAAGGAGCCGAGATCGCGCGCGCGGACATTGGCGGTGACGACGATGCGCCGCTTGCCGTTCTCGCGGCTGATCTGGTTGGGACCGGGCGTCGCATCGACGGTCGCAACCGAGGACAGCGGCACATAGCGCATCTGGGTGAGCGGGGAGGCGGCCAGCGCGGTCGGCACGAACGAGGGATCGCTGGTCAGGAACACAGCGGTGCC
>NZ_JALBGZ010001450.1:0-629 GCF_023006515.1 Bradyrhizobium sp. PRIMUS42 | reverse complement strand
CGCAGCGCGGTCACCGCGCCGGCATCGATCGTCAGAGTGCCCTTCGGCTCCAGCGTGCCCGCGATCCAGCGTTTTCGCGAGGTGATGGGGTTGGCCGGCGTCAGGAACCAGGTGCAGCGGCCGCCATCGGCGATCGACTGCAGGGGATGCTCGATCTTGCCGGAGGCGATCAGCATATGCGTGCCGCCTGTCGTCGCGATCTTGGCGGCCTCGACCTTGGTGCGCATGCCGCCGCGCGACAGCTCGGACTCGGCGTCTCCCGCCACGGCCTCGATCTCCGAGGAGATGCTCTCGACCACCGGAATGAGCTTTGCGTTCGGATTGTTCTTCGGCGGGGCGTCGTAGAGCCCGTCGATGTCGGACAGCAGCACGAGCAAGTCGGCGCTCGCCATGGTGGCGACGCGCGCGGCGAGGCGGTCGTTGTCGCCGTAGCGGATCTCGTTGGTGGCGACCGTGTCGTTCTCGTTGATCACGGGGATGGCGCGCCATTCCAGCAGCTTGCCGATGGTGGAGCGCGCGTTGAGATAGCGGCGGCGCTCCTCGGTGTCCTGCAGCGTCACCAGGATCTGGCCGGCGCCGATGCCGTGCGCGCCCAGCACCTCCGACCAGATCCGCGCCAGCGCGATCTG
>NZ_JALBGZ010000144.1:0-11017 GCF_023006515.1 Bradyrhizobium sp. PRIMUS42 | reverse complement strand
CGTTGCGCTCGGCGACGAGATCGGCGCGATTCTCGGCGCGCGCATGGTGGCGACGCTGATCGGCGAGCGGCCCGGTCTGTCTGCGCCCGACAGTCTCGGCGCCTATCTGACTTTCGCGCCGAAGCCCGGCCGCACCGATGCCGAGCGAAATTGTGTGTCCAACATCCACCACGCTGGGCTCAGCTATGACGAGGCCGCCTTCAAGATCGCCTGGCTGGTCCGCGAGGGGCTGGCGCGGCAGGTCAGCGGCGTGGCGCTGAAGGACGAGAGCGCGGACCGCGCGCCGCGTCGAATTGGCACATTCCCGCCCGGATGACCGGCATCGAGGGGCCCAGATCGCCGCTTCTTGATCGATTTTGGCCACACTTCGCCTGCTTGCGAAAAGACCGGTTGACCTGCTAAACCCCCCACGGCGATTTTCCGCGCATTTTCAAAGGGCAAGCCTTCCCATTGGTATGGCGTTTTCAAGCCGTTCGCGGGGCGCGACAAGCTCTCAAGACCGAGTCGATTTAGGAACTGGATAAGGCATGCTCGAAAAGCACAGCGAGAATGAGGTTCATGTCGACAAGGTCGAGCAGGGACCTACGTCCTCGATCGCCTTCGGGCTGGAGCGTCTGGGGCTGATCGCAGTCCGGGCGCCGATCGTTTCCTGCATCGTCCTGCTCGTCTTGATCGTGGGCGCCGTGTTCGGCATCCACCGGATCAAGATCGACGATTCGCTGTCGCAGCTGTTTCGCTCCGACAGCCGCGAATTCCACCAATATGAAGAGGTGACGAAGAAGTTCCCGGCCGAGGAATTCGACGTCCTCGTCGTGGTCGAAGGCAAGAGCCTCCTGGCGCGGAATAATCTCGAGAAGCTGCGCGACTTCGTCACCGACATGCAGCTGGTCGAAGGCACGCGCGGACTGGTCTCGCTTTTTTCCGCGCGCCAGGCGCCGGCGCCGGGCAAGCTGCCGGCGGCACTGTTCCCGGCCGAGCTGCCCCAGGGCGCCGACTACGACAAGTTCATCGAGACCGTCAAAAACAACGAGATCATCCGCGGCAAGCTGCTGTCGGAAGACGGCACGCTGGCGCTGATCGTGCTGTCGCTCGATCCGGAGGTGGTCGCCTCCAGCAAGCTGACCAAGACCGTCGCCGACATCCGCGCGCTGATGAAGGAGGATCTCAGCGAGACCGGGCTCAACGTGCAGCTTTCCGGCGTGCCCGTGATGCAGCTCGAGATCCGGAACGCGGTCGAGCGCGACGGGCTGACCTACAACATCCTCGGCATCCTTGCCGGCTGCGTCATCGCCATCATCTTCTTCCGCAAGATCTCGTTCATGGTCGCCGCGGCGTTCCCGCCGATGATCGCGATCCTGCTGGCGCTCGGCGCGCTCGGCTGGGCCAATTTCAATCTCAACATGTTCCTGAACGTGATGACGCCGCTCATCATGGTCATCAGTTTCTCGGACTCGATGCAGCTCACCTTCGCCGCGCGCGACCGGCTGATCGCGGGCCAGGACAAGTTCACCGCGTTCAAGAACGCCGTGCTGGTGGTGGGACCGGCCTGCGTGCTGACGCACGGCACCGCCGGCATTTCCTTCATCGCGCTCCAGTTCTCCAACTCCGACCTGATCCGCAAGTTCGGCGAGGCGGGCCTCGCCGCCACCATCATCGCGCTGGTCGCGGTGCTGTCGCTGGTGCCGGTGTTCGGCGTGCTGCTCGTGCGCAACGAGAAGACGTTCGCGGTCAAGTTCCAGAGCGCGGATGCCGGCGTCCAGGCGCTGCGCAATTTCTGCTATTGGATCGCGGTGCGCATGGTGGGCCGGCCCGGCCTGTTCAGCCTGATCGCGGTGCTGTTCGTCGGCGGCCTCGGCGTCATCTACGCCAATCTGGAGCCGCGCTACCGGCTCGCCGACCAGGTGCCGGACAAGCGTCAGGCAGTCGCCGCCAGCGATCGGCTGGATGCCAAGCTCACCGGCGCCAATCCGGTCAACGTGCTGATCCAGTTCCCGAAGGGTGAATCGCTCTATTCGCCGGAGACGCTCCAGACCATCGCGGACGTGCATGCGACCGTGGAGAAGGCGGCCGGTGTCGGCAATGTCTGGTCGGTCGAGACCCTGCGCCGCTGGCTTGCGGAAAAGGCCGGCAGCGCCGACGTCGCGACGCTGAAGGAATATGTCAGCGTCATCCCCGAGCATCTGGTGCGGCGCTTCATCGACGCCGAGCAGGACGCAGTCGTGGTGGCTGGCCGCGTGCCGGACAAGGATTCAAGCCAGCTTCTGCCGATCGTCGACAAGCTCGATTCCGAACTCGACGCCGTCCGCAAGAAGCATCCCGGCTATGAGGTCGCGGTAACCGGTCTTGCCGCGATAGCCGCGCGCAACTCGGCCAGCATGATCGAGAAGCTGAACCGCGGGCTCACCGTCGAATTCGCGCTGGTCGCGATCTTCATCGGCCTTGCCTTCCGCTCCTGGGTCGTGATGCTCGCCTGCATCCTGCCGGGCATCTTCCCCGTCGTGATGTCGGGAACGGTGCTGTGGGCGATGGGCGAGGGCCTTCAATTCGCCAGCGTCGTCGCGCTCACCGTCTCGTTCGGGTTGGGCTTGAGCGCCACCATCCACTTCCTCAATCGCCTCAGGCTCGAGAGCAGGCCGGGCGTCGGCTCCGCGCTCGCGGTGGAGCGGGCGACCGTGCTGGTCGGACCGGCGCTGATTCTGACCACGGTGGTGCTGGCCTGCGGCCTCGTCGTCACCGTGTTCTCCGACCTGCCGTCGCTGCGGCTGTTCGGGTGGCTCAGTGCCTTCTCGATGGTGATGGCGCTGGTCGCTGACCTCTTCATCCTCAGGCCGACGGCGATGTGGCTGATCAACCTGCATGCCAAGCTGCAGGGAACCGACAAGCCGGCGATCTAGTCGCCATCGCGCTCGCACGTGGAGCGTCCTTCGGGTTCTCAAGCGCAACAGACGCGCTTGGGACCGATCTTTTTCACGGCTGACGAACCTTTGCTGCGCGACCTTGTTCAACCAAGGGCTGCGAGATTGTCGTTTGGGATGTCGCTGATCAGCGGACAGGCGGCGAGCGACGGCATTGTGAAACGCCTTGGGTGACAGCCGCAGCTCCAGGACGGCTGCATGCGCGTCAAGCCGGAGCATCAGTTTGCGTCAAACCCTGCCGGTGATCGCATCGACTCGCGGGATCCTGTCTCTTCCGGTTTAGCTCCAATCACCGGGGACTGTCTTCGCCGCTGCTCGCGTTGGTCCTCAAGAAGGAACCATTCAGCGATCTTCTGATCGGGGCCAATGCCGCGATGACGCCAATTGGGCTGTTGACCTCGGCGCTCTGCGTGCCGCGGTTTGCACAGCGCGTCGGTGGCAATAGGGCCGCCGTCGGTTTTGCGCTGATCGCAGCCGCAGCGCTTGTCCTGATGGCGATCTCCGCTCACGCGTCGATCCGGACGATCCCGTACGGATTGAACTTGAAATCGCTCTCGGCGTAGTCCTGCTCCCGCGACAGCGTGAGCTTTCGGTCGCGCAGCGTGGCCTCGATGCCGTGCTCGGCCATGGCGTCAGCGATCTCGTCCATCAGTTTGACCGCGTCCCGATCGCTGCCGCGCGATGTCGCGACATAAACCTCCGGCAAGCCGACGAGGTGATAGCCGACGGACTCGTAATAGCGATCGCCGGCGAGCGGGCGCTTGGCGAACGCGAGACGACACGCCTTCGTGACGGCGGGGGTCATCCTCAGGCCCTGGCTGGTCTTCGAGCCCTTGCGCGCCTGATCGGCGAGACTGCGCCACCGCGCGACGCCATGGGCGACGCCGGCGCTTTCGCCTTTCGCCGCAATGGCGCCTGCGTCGAACATCTCGTCCACGATCAGCAAGGCGGCGGCCGCATAGGCGGCCGACTTCTGCTGATCGATCGGCGGGCTTTGCACGTAGAGGACCGATTTGTGGCTGGCCACGGCGGCTTCGTCGGATGCGGACCAAGCTTTCGGGAAGACGCGGTCCCAGCACACGCCGAACGACCGTTCCATGCGCGGATCGGGCTTGGCTTGCGAATAGGTGCGGTCGATCTCGAAGTTGAAATCGGCGATGGTCTTGGCCATCGCTTTCGAGGGTTGCAGCAGTTTATCGTCCCTGCCGAGAAAGCAGAGCACGTGACGCGGCTTCACGGGTGAAGGCTGCATGGTCGCTCCCTGCCGATCATTGGCGAAGGCGCGGGTGGCTATGAGGAGCCCGGCGGCCTTGAGCAGATGTCTGCGTATTGGGTCCATCTCGGCAAGTCCGTCTTGGTGAGTTCGTGCCAGCAAAAAGCCCCCGGCTCGCGAGAACTGGGGGCCGTATTTCTCTTGGCCGAGAAGAGAGGATCAGCTCTTCGTCATGGTGATGTTGACGCCGCGGATCTCGCCCTTGGAGCTGATCTGCACCGTCTGCTTGGTGCCGTTGGTGCGCAGCGAGAGGTTGGCGGCAAAACCGTTGGCCTCGACGAACACGTCGATCTGGCCGCCGCCGGCGGTGCCCTGGAGGTTGCCGAAGATGTTGCGGCTGGACTCGCTCCAATTGCCGGAGATGCGCTCGCCCTGGCTCGTCACGTCGCTGGTGAGGTCGAACTTGTAGCTGTCGGAGGCGCAGTGCAGAGCCTGCTTCAGGTTGAGGCCGCTGCCGGCGACCTTGTAGTCGGCCTTGCAGCGAATGCGCTCGGTGGAGCCGTCGGACAGCGACACCGTGCCGGTGCCGGTCCACGCGCCGTCGAAGCCGGCAAACGGGCCGGACGACTGAGCGTGGCTTGTCGAAACCGAAAAGAGCAGCGCCGCTCCGATGCCCGCCGCCTTGATTGCCAGTCCAGATCGCCCAAAGAATGTCATCTCAAATATCCCGTTTTGGAACAACGCCCGCCTACCCTTGAGAACGTCTCGCCACATCGAAAGTTTAGTGCTCCGAGCCAGTGTCAGGTTCAAAGCCGAGCCGCCAGAGATGGCGGTTCACGACGCCTCGCGCCAGGCTCGGGCTCGCCGATTTGTCCTGTTTCCGCATGTTTCTGGCGGGAAAAGCGGGGCGGAGAGATGCAGCCCTGCAACAGGTATGCAGTAAAACGCAGCGTCCCTGAATTATGACGTAGTATCAATCTCTTACATTTGCCAATGAGAGTTCAGGGAAGACCTGATTTGGTGGGTGCGGCGCCAATTTGGCCGCATTTGCCAGTGCTTGTGCCTTCTCTGAGGCCGCACCTCCCGCGGCGACTTGCCATCAGAACAATCCGCTCCGGTCATCCGCCCTGTGCAGTCCGGGTCCGGTGCGATTCTGCCGTCAGAATGAAGGAATACAATGCGTAAGCTTCTCGTCGCTCTCACCCTGCTGTCGGCATCTGTTTCGACGGCGGCGTTCGCCCAGCAAGGGCGTGGCACGGACGCCGAGCAGAAGGCCTGCACGCGCGACGTGCAGAAGTTCTGCCGTCCGGTCATCGACCAGGGCGATTTCACCATCCTGGCCTGCCTCAAGGAGAACCGGGCCAAGATCTCGCAGGCCTGCGACCAGGTCCTGAAGACCCACAACCAGTAAGCTCGGCCACTGGCCCAGAACAGGCGGCCCCAGGGCCGCCTTTTCGGGTGCGATCCGCAACGGGCAGCCATCGACAGACAGGATTGGTTTTGCGGCCGTATTCCCCTATATGGGGGCACCGCGGCGGATCGCCGGCATGAGCCCGCGAGCGAAGAAGCCCTTTCTATCCAAACGATTGTAAACCAGCCCTCGATGACCTCTGCGAGCGAATTGCGATCCGGCAAGGGTGACCGCGACGAGAATTTTCCCGTCGCGTCCTGGATCATTCATCCGCGTCATCGCGCCCTGATCCTGGCGTACTACAATTTCGTCCGCACCGCCGACGATATCGCCGACCACGCGACGCTGCCGCCCGACCAGAAGCTCGCTTATCTCGACCTGCTCGAGGCGGAGCTGCTCGGCAACGGCGACACCCAGGCCGAAGCCGTGACTCTGCGCCGCGCGCTCGCCGAACGCGGCATGGCGCCGCGCCATGCGCTCGACGTGCTGGTCGCGTTCCGCATGGACGTGACCAAGCTGCGTTACGAGAATTGGGACGAGGTCATTCACTATTGCCGCTATTCGGCGATGCCGGTCGGCCGTTTCATGCTCGACGTCCACGGCGAGAGCACCTCGACCTGGGCCGCATCGGATGCGCTCTGCGCGGGCCTCCAGATCAACAACCATTTGCAGGATTGCGGCAAGGATTTCCGCGAGCTCAACCGCGTCTATCTGCCGCGCGATGCGCTGGCAGCTCACGGCGCCTCCGTCGAGCAGCTCGGGCTGTCGCAGTCGCCGCCGGCGATGCTGGCCTGCCTGCAGGCGCTCGCCGTCCGCAACGAAGCGTTGCTCGACGAGGGCAGGTCGCTGAGCGCCGAGATCCGGGATTTCCGCCTCGGCGTCGACGTCTCGGTGATCCAGGCCTACGCCGACCGCATCGTGCGCCTCTTGAAGGTGCGCGATCCCCTGCGCGAGCGCGTGCACCTGAACAAGTTCGAGCTGCTCACTTTCAGCCTCGCCGGAATGATCGGCGAAGTCGGCCGTCGCGCGATCGGACGCAAGGCCATTTCCAGACCGGGGACTGCACATGACGCTTGAGGCGACCTCGCCCGGCGCCAATTATGGCTCGACCGCATCCGGCAGCTCGTTCTATGCCGCGATGCGTATCCTGCCGCATGACCAGCGCGAAGCGATGTTCCAGATCTACAGCTTCTGCCGCCAGGTCGACGACATCGCCGATTCCGACGGTCCGCGCGAGGAGCGGCTCGCCGCGCTTCAGGAATGGCGCAACGACATCGACGCACTCTATCAGGGACACCCGCCGCCGCGGCTGAAGGACTACGTCGCCTCGGTGAAGACCTTCGGCCTGAAGCGCGAGGATTTCCTGGCGATCGTCGACGGCATGGAGATGGACGTGCCGCAGGACATCCGCGCGCCCGACATGGCGACGCTGGACCTCTATTGCGATCGCGTCGCCAGCGCCGTGGGACGGCTGTCGGTGCGGGTATTTGGCCTGCCGGGTGAAGACGGGATCCAGCTCGCCTATCATTTGGGCCGCGCGCTTCAGCTCACCAACATCCTGCGCGACATCGACGAGGATGCCGGCCTCGGCCGGCTCTATCTGCCGCGCGAGGCGCTGCTGCATGCCGGCATCACCTCCGACGATCCGAACCGCGTGGTCGCCGAGCGCGCGCTGCCGAAGGTCTGCCTGCCGCTGACGCAGCGTGCGAAGATGCATTTCGAGAAGTCGGACGAGATCATGAACCGCAACAAGCGCCGCGCGGTGCGCGCGCCGCGGATCATGTCGAAATACTATCATTCGATTCTGGATCTGCTGATCGCCCGCGGTTTCAATGCGCCGCGCCAGCCGGTGCGTGTGTCAAAGGTCACACGTATCCTGATCCTGCTCCGCTACGCTTTCATCTGATGCAAAACACAGCTCACATCATCGGTGCTGGAATTTCCGGCCTTTCCGCCGCCGTTCGGCTCGCCAATGCCGGCTTCAAGGTCGCCGTGCACGAGGCGACGCAGCAGATCGGCGGCCGTTGCCGCTCCTATTTCGACGGCGCCACCAATCTCACCATCGACAACGGCAATCATCTGCTGCTGTCGGGCAACAGCCACGCGCGTGCCTATGCGCGCGCGATCGGCACCGAGGCTGGGCTGGTCGGTCCTGAAAGCGCGCAGTTTCCCTTCGTCGACCTCAAGACCGGGCAGCGCTGGCAGATCGATCTCGGCACCGGCCGGCTGCCGACCTGGGTGCTCGACGAGAGCCGCCGCGTGCCCGACACCGGGCTGATCGATTATCTGAAGCTGGCGCCGCTGATCTGGGCGTCGGAAGAGACATTGGTCGGCAAGGCCATTCCTACCGAAGGCGTGCTCTATCAGCGCCTGGTGCAGCCGCTCCTGCTCGCCGCGCTCAACGTCGATCCACCCGAGGGCTCGGCCGGGCTTGCCGGTGCGATCGTGCGCGAGACGCTGCTTGCTGGCGGGCAGGCCTGCCGTCCCCTGATCGCGCGCGACGGCCTCAGCGCCGTGCTGATCGAGCCGGCGGTGAAGTTTTTGCAGGAACGTGGCCACACCGTTCAGCTCGGCCATGAGCTGCGCTCGTTTGCGACCAGCGACGGCAAGGCCAGTGCACTGAATTTCGGCGGCGAGGACGTGATCGAGCTCAGCAAGGGCGATGTCGTCGTGATGGCGGTGCCGCCGCGCGCTGCAGCGGGCCTGTTGCCGGGGCTGAAGACGCCGACCGAATTCCGCGCCATCGTGAATGCGCATTTCCGCATCGCCCCGCCGCCGGGTTCGGCGCCGATCCTCGGCGTGATCGGCGGCGTCGTGGAGTGGCTGTTTGCGTTCCCGAACCGGCTTTCCGTCACCATCAGCAATAGCGACCGTCTGGTCGACATGCCGCGCGAGGAACTCGCGCAGGCGATCTGGAACGACGTCTGCAAGGCCGGCGGTGTCTCCGGCGAGCTGCCTCCGTGGCAGATCGTGCGTGAGCGCCGTGCCACATTTGCGGCAACACCGGCCCAGAATGCCCTGCGTCCGGGGCCGGTCACTGCGCTGAAAAACCTGTTTCTCGCCGGTGATTGGACTGCTACGGGATTGCCTGCAACCATCGAGGGATCGGTGCGGTCAGGCGATCGCGCCGCCGATCTGGTTTTGGCCGCCAAAGGATCCTGAAGAGCGGCCCTGACGGGCAATGTCCCGGTCAAGTTCAATCGACTATCGGAGCAATCGAGCGTGATGGATTCCGTGAACGCGACCAGCCGCGAAACCTTGGATTCAAGCACCCTGGAATCGAGCATTGCGTCGGCGACGCAAGGCGTCCTCGGCTTCCAGCAATCCGACGGCCATTGGGTGTTCGAGCTCGAAGCCGACTGCACGATCCCGGCCGAATACGTCCTGCTGCGCCATTTTCTCGCCGAGCCGGTCGACACCGTGCTCGAGGCCAAGATCGGCAACTATCTGCGCCGCGTTCAGGGCGCTCACGGCGGCTGGCCGCTGGTGCATGACGGCGAGTTCGACATGAGCGCCAGCGTGAAGGCGTACTTCGCGCTGAAGATGATCGGTGATTCCGTCGACGCCCCGCACATGGTGCGTGCGCGCGAGGCGATCCATGCCCGCGGTGGCGCCATCAACAGCAACGTCTTCACGCGCTTCCTGCTTGCGATGTACGGCGTGGTGACCTGGCGCGCGGTGCCGGTGTTGCCGATCGAGATCGTGCTGCTGCCGTTCTGGTCGCCGTTCCACCTCAACAAGATCTCCTATTGGGCGCGCACCACCATGGTGCCGTTGATGGTGCTAGCAGCGCTGAAGCCGCGCGCGAAGAATCCGCTGGGCGTCGGCATCGACGAGCTGTTCCTGCAGGATCCGCGCTCGATCGGCATGACCGCGAAGGCACCGCACCAGAGCATGGCCTGGTTCGTGCTGTTCCGCGCGCTCGACGGCATCTTGCGCGTGGTCGAGCCGATGTTTCCCAAGAGCCTGCGCAAGCGCGCCATCGATGCGGCGCTCGCCTTCACCGAGGAGCGGCTCAACGGCGAGGACGGCATGGGCGCGATCTATCCGCCGATGGCCAACATCGTCATGATGTACGACGCGCTCGGCAAGGACGAGACCTTCCCGCCGCGTGCGATCACCCGCCGCGGCATCGACAAGCTGCTCGTCATCAACGGCGACGAGGCCTATTGCCAGCCCTGCGTCTCGCCGGTCTGGGACACGACGCTGACCGCCCACGCATTGCTGGAAGCCGGCGGCGACAAGGCGGTGCCGGCGGCCAAGCAGGGCCTCGACTGGCTGATCCCGCGGCAAGAGCTCGAGGTGAAGGGCGACTGGGCGGTGAAGCGGCCTGACGTGCGTCCGGGCGGCTGGGCCTTCCAGTACAACAACGCGCATTACCCCGACCTCGACGACACCGCCGTGGTGGTGATGTCGATGGACCGCATGCGCCGGGAGCACGGCGCCACCGGCTACGATGCCGCGATCGCCCGCGCCCGGGAGTGGATCGAGGGGATGCAGAGCGACGACGGCGGCTGGGCCGCCTTCGACGTCAACAATCTCGAATATTACCTGAACAACATCCCGTTCTCCGACCACGGCGCGCTGCTCGATCCGCCGACCGAGGACGTCACCGCACGCTGCATCTCCATGCTGGCCCAGCTCGGCGAGACCGAGAAGACCAGCAAGCACGTGGCTGACGGGGTCGCCTACCTCCGGAAGACCCAGCACCCGGAGGGGTCCTGGTATGGGCGCTGGGGCATGAACTTCATCTATGGAACCTGGTCGGTGCTCTGCGCCGTGAACATGGCCGGCATCCGTCATGACGATCCCATGATTCGGAAGGCCGCCGACTGGCTGGCCTCGATCCAGAACGAGGACGGCGGCTGGGGCGAGGACGCCGTCAGCTACCGCCTTGACTACCGGGGATGGGAGGCTGCCCCCTCGACCGCCTCGCAAACGGCATGGGCCTTGCTTGCTCTCATGGCGGCAGGCGAGGTTGATCACCCGGCCGTCGCCCGGGGGGTGGAGTACCTGATTGCAACACAGAACGAAAAAGGACTGTGGGACGAGCAGCGGTACACCGCCACGGGCTTCCCCCGCGTGTTCTATCTACGGTATCATGGTTACCCGAAGTTCTTTCCGCTGTGGGCGCTGGCGCGGTATCGGAACTTGCGGAACACCAACAGCAGGGTGGTAGGGGTCGGAATGTGACTTTGGGGACGGGGGACTATTTTACCGTGGGTAATACCATCGACCCGCGGCCGATATTGATCGTGACTGGATTGGTTCAGGAGGCCCGAATCGCGGCCGGGCCCGGGATGGCGGTCATCTGTTCATCCAGCAGCCCGACCCAGTTGCGGGCGCTTCTGACGGTGGTGGACCCTGATACGATTCGCGGCGTGATCTCCTTCGGCGTGGCTGGCGGGCTCGACCCGACGCTGCGCTCCGGCGACGTCGTGCTGGCGACCGAAGTGCTGTCCGGCGACACCCGCTGGG
>NZ_JALBGZ010001449.1:0-629 GCF_023006515.1 Bradyrhizobium sp. PRIMUS42 | reverse complement strand
CGGGCTGACGGCGGAGCGGTTCGTGCCCTCGCCGTTCGGTGACGGCGAGCGGCTGTACCGCAGCGGCGACCTGGTGCGCTGGCGCGCTGATGGCGAGCTCGAGTATCTCGGGCGGATCGACCATCAGGTGAAGCTGCGCGGCTACCGGATCGAGCTCGGTGAGATCGAGGCGGCCTTGATGCGGCATGACGGCGTGAAGGACGCCGTCGTGATCGTGCGCGAGGACAGCCCGGGCGACAAGCGGCTGGTGGCCTATGTGATCGGCAGCGATGCAGGGGCGGATGCGCCAACAGACGCTGCGGCATTGCGCAGCCATCTGCAGCAGAGCCTGCCCGACTACATGCTGCCGTCGGCCTTCGTGCGGCTCGATGCGATGCCGCTGACGCCGAACGGCAAGACCGACCGCCGCGCACTGCCGGCGCCAGAGGGCGACGCCTATGCGCAGCAGGCCTATCAAGCGCCGCGCAACGCAACCGAAGAAGGATTAGCGCAGATCTGGTGCGAGGTGCTGGGGCTTGAGAGGGTCGGGGTGCACGACAATTTCTTCGAGCTCGGCGGCCACTCGCTGCTGGCGACGCGCCTGACCGCGCGCGTGCGCGACCGCCTCGGCGTCGACCTCCCGCTCCGCG
>NZ_JALBGZ010001448.1:0-631 GCF_023006515.1 Bradyrhizobium sp. PRIMUS42 | reverse complement strand
CGAGGCCCGCGGCGTCGAGCCGGCGGTGATCCTCGGTCATGCGGGCAAAGCGCTCGAAATCGTTGCGTTCGCGCGGGTGGGCCACGACGAGCGAGCCGTTGAACGGCGTGTCCGGCAGCTCGCGCCGCCAGATATGAAGCGAGTGCAGCCCCAGGCGGCTGATGATGGGTTCGGCGACCTCGGCCTCACAATAGGGCGCGAGCATGCCGCCGGCCCAATGGCTGGTGGCGTCCGTCATCGCCTCGTCACCGCGCTCGTGCAAGGTCACGGCATGGCCGGCCTGTGCGAACAGTAGCGCTTGCCAGGCGCCCGCAATGCCTGCGCCGATGATGGATACCGGTGAATCCGGTCGCTTGGTCGTCTGCAACATCCCTGTCCCTTCGCCGGCATGACCCGGATCAGGTTCAAAGGGTCACCGCGGTCCTGGGCGGTATTGCCCATTTAGCGGTATCTCAGCTCCTCCTCGGAGCACCCCTCGGAACGGCTCTAATGTATGCCAGTGGGACGGGGCGGTCAACGCGTTAGGCGGGAACCTCACCGCTCGTGCCCCGGACGCGATGCAGCGCGCCGCCTCTTGGCGGCGTGATGCGTCGCAGAGCCGGGGCCCATATGCGTCGCTGGCGTGGGTCCC
>NZ_JALBGZ010001447.1:0-632 GCF_023006515.1 Bradyrhizobium sp. PRIMUS42 | reverse complement strand
GGCGCGCACCGCCTGCACCGCGAGCCCGTGCGCGAGCGCGCTGTTGTGCCTGATCTGGTTGACCTCGGCTTGCGGCAGCGTCAGGCCCGGCGCGTCGATGCCGATGCCGTAACCGAAATAGACGAAGCGGCCGCTCTCGTTCAGCGTGAACACGTTTTTGACGCGGTCGGTCAGATGCTTTGCGACATAGGCCGCGTAGTCGCCGAAGATCTTGCAGGTCTCCGTCGAGCGCCAGCCGCCGAAGCGATCCTGGAGCGATTGCGGCAGGTCCCAATGATAGAGCGTCAACCACGGCTCGATGCCGTTCTTCAGGAGCTCGTCAATGAGCCGGTTGTAGAAGTCGAGCCCCTTCGGGTTGGGCTTGCCGTCGCCGTCCGGAAACAGCCGCGGCCAGGCCACCGAGAAGCGGTAGGCCTTGCAGCCGAGCGCCTTGATGAGCGCGATGTCCTCCTTGTAGCGGTGATAATGCTCATTGGCGCGGTCGCCCGTGGTGCCGTCCTCGATCTTGCCGGGGATGCGCACGAACTTGTCCCAGATCGAGGCCCCTCGCCCATCCTCGTCGACCGCGCCCTCGACCTGGTAGGACGAGGTCGCCGTGCCCCAGACGAAGCCCGCCGGAAAGCCGGCGCGCG
>NZ_JALBGZ010001446.1:0-633 GCF_023006515.1 Bradyrhizobium sp. PRIMUS42 | reverse complement strand
GGCGCTCGCCATGTGACCGTCCGTGAAGGCGGCCTCGGCGCGCTGCCGGTTGGCCTGCGCCAGCCGCTTCCACTCACGATGCCAGGACTGATCGTCGCCCCGCTTCAGCTGCCGCGCAATCATCAGGCATTCGGCAATTGTGGCCCCGCCCTCCTGCGCCGCGATGAGCAGCCGCGTGAATTCAGCGGAGATGTCCTCTCGTTCCGGGCAAAGGACCAAGTCGTCGGAGAGGCATGCGGGCATCATCGTGAGCTACGCTCTGTCATCGCTTACACCAGACTGACTAAACCATTTCGGTTCCCCGACCAAGCAGCCGTGCGCCGAATGAGAGCCGTTCGAGATCACCATCGCTTGAACAAACATTCACGTCATGCGTGACATTCCATTTTGTCATGAGATGGCGAACGCGCGCGGCAGACGGCCGGTCGATTGACCGGCGCGGCTCTTGACATGATGACTATCATACCTACATGCGCGCGCGTTCGACGAGGCTCGGCCCGGCGGTCTCAACCGAGCCGCCAGCCGACCTCCTGCGTAAAACTTTCGTAGAAGGCGCGGTCATAGGCCTGCTCGGGCGTCGCACGCACGCGTGCGTCGAGCCGCTCGGCGTCCTCGCCGACGAGGATGCGCCAG
>NZ_JALBGZ010001445.1:0-635 GCF_023006515.1 Bradyrhizobium sp. PRIMUS42 | reverse complement strand
CATCGTGATCTCGCCGGACGGGCTCGTCCTCACCAACAGCCACGTGGTCGGCACCTCGAAGGAGATCCGGCTGCGGGACGTCGAGGGCCATGTCGGCGAGGCCCAGGTGCTCGGCGCCGATCCCGACACCGATCTTGCGCTGCTGCGGGCCAACGGCGTGCGGCATCTGCCCTATGCCGCGCTCGGCAATTCCAAGACCTTGCGCCGCGGCCAGCTCGTGATCGCGATCGGCAATCCGCTCGGCTTCGAATCGACCGTGACCGCCGGCGTGGTCTCAGCGCTCGGACGCTCGATCCGCTCGGTCAGCGGCCGCACCATCGAGGACGTGATCCAGACCGATGCCGCGCTCAATCCCGGCAATTCCGGTGGTCCCCTGGTGTCGTCGAATGCCGAGGTGATCGGCATCAACACCGCCATCATCAACGGCGCGCAGGGCATCTGCTTCGCGGTTGCCAGCAACACCGCGCAATTCGTGCTGTCGGAGATCATCCGCCACGGCTATGTCCGCCGCGCCTATATCGGCGTCGCCGGACAGACCGCACCGGTGCCGCGGCGGCATGCGGTGCTGGCCGGCATCGAAAACAAGATGGGCGCGCTGCTCGCGCAGATCGAGCCGGATGGTCCGGCGGCGAAGG
>NZ_JALBGZ010001444.1:0-637 GCF_023006515.1 Bradyrhizobium sp. PRIMUS42 | reverse complement strand
TCACGGTCGCCGCGAGCAATGTCAGGTCGTCGAGCCGGCGGTTCGCGAGTCCGTTGCCGAGCAGTGCGAGCAGCGCCAGCATCGAGGCGAGCGCCACCGGCACGTGCAGCCAGTTGATCGCGGTGAAGTCGAGCTGCCAATTCTGCTGCCGCGCCGCGCGCATCGGCGCGGCCTGTGCGGGGATGTAGCGCTCGATGATGCCGCGGGTGTGCGGAATCCAGCCATTGGTGCCTTCGCCGGTCGCCACATGCAGCAATTGCTGGCCCATCGCCCGGAACGCCGCGCCGGCCTGCCAGGCCGGATAATCCCTAAGCGACTGCAAGACGATGTAGCCCATCTCCTCGTTCATGCCGTCGAAGCGGCCGAGCGTGTTGAACATGCTCTTGCCCCACAGGAATTCGTCGGCGGTCGCCGGCAGCTCATTGCGATACGGGCAGAGCTTGTAGCGCTCGCGCGGGCAATGATCGCTAAGGTAGCGCGCGACGATGCCGTCCTGCATCATGCGGCCGAAGGCGACGCCGTAGCCGCCGGGCGTCCAGGCAACCTTGCCGGACAGCGCATAATTCGCCGAGACCAGCATCACGCCGCCCACGACGATGGTGAGGCTCGCCTGCGCCAATCCGGCCAGCGGAAGGCG
>NZ_JALBGZ010001443.1:0-637 GCF_023006515.1 Bradyrhizobium sp. PRIMUS42 | reverse complement strand
CGCGGTCGAGGCGCGCCACGCCGACCTCGCGCTGGCTGTGCTGTCGGCCCTCGTCGAGGTCCGAGAATTGGCCGCAGACGCGACGCGGCCGAGCGTTCCTTCCGTTCACCCCATGCTGGGCTCGCCTTACCAGCCGCTCGCTTGCGACAATTTCCGCTAGACCCACCAAGGACTCCAGAAATGTTGACGTTGACACATGGCGTTGAACAACCGCTGCGGTGGACTGAACGTCAGCCGGCGCTATCGAAGCTGCGCATGGCTCAGCTCAAGCGCCTCGCGCTGCATGCGCTAGCCGTGCTCTCGATGGGCAGCGTGCTCACCGCCCTGATCGCGTTGAGAGCCGCCATCTATCTCTGGCATCTCCACGCCTGACGGGGATTGACCAGCATGCCGCTCCTCAAGGGAAATCTGGAGCAGGTGGTCACCGTGACCATCCTGACCATGACGCTGAGCCTGATCTGGGGCGCGATCCTGACGCTCGTGATCACGCTTCTCGCGCGCGGGCTCGGAGTCTAGCTCCCCGCCTCCCTCTCGATCAGCCGGGCCAATTCCGCCGCTGTGACCTCGATCGGCCGGCCGCTGCGCTCGACGCGGGCCTGGATCAGCGCGCCCTGAAGCGCCGACGTGCAGAGCACCG
>NZ_JALBGZ010001442.1:0-637 GCF_023006515.1 Bradyrhizobium sp. PRIMUS42 | reverse complement strand
CTTGGTGCGCTCGGCGATCCAATCGTCGGCGGCGTCCATGCCGGCGCCGGCCGCGATCCGCTCGATCAGCGGGTCCTGCGGCACGCGGATGAAATTGCCTGCGACGACGCTCACGGGCACGCCGTGACGGAGCGCAACGCGATAAATCTCGTCCTTCACTGGACAGGCGTCGGCGTCGACATAGATGCGGGTGGGGGTGTCGGTCATTGGCCGCGTGGTACCCCATTCGGGCCGCAAAGGCGAGGGGATTGACCGGTGTTCCCCGGGGCCTACGATCGGCCCGACAACAACAAGACTACAGGGAACACCCATCATGCCGAACCGGCTCGAAACTTATCGCGTCGAGGCCTACAACACCGCCAAGCAATCCGAGAACAAGATGCATGATGACGCGGTGGCGCGCCGTTTCGGCTTTTCCGGCGGGTTGGTCCCGGGCGTCGATGTCTTCGCCTACATGATGCACGTGCCGATTGCCCGCTGGGGCCGCGACTTCCTCAGTCGCGGGCTGGTCGAGGCGCGCTTCATCAAGCCGGTCTATGACGGCGAGGCCGCCGATGTCGATGCGACCGAGCACAACGAGTTGCTCACGATCGAGGTGTTCAGCCGCACCGAGCTGTGCGCCACCGGCACGGCCTCG
>NZ_JALBGZ010001441.1:0-639 GCF_023006515.1 Bradyrhizobium sp. PRIMUS42 | reverse complement strand
ATCGGCACCGCCGAGCGCGGCGCCGACCGCGGCGATCCTGCCATCCACCACCGCGACGTCGCCGATAGCGTCCATCCCGCTCGCGGGATCCACCACCCGGCCGCCAGAGATCACCAAGCCGCTCATGCCAAAACTCCTCCGCGCTGAATTCGCATTGAGGCAGATTCCGGCAGCAACGACCACCTCCACCGATGCCGACGCATCATGCATATTGCTGCGCCGCTGTTGCGAGGCCGCCGCAATGCAATGCAGTCTCGGGTTGCAATCCGGCCGATGCCGAGTTATTGGATGCGCGCAATTCGTTTTGGAGGCGACCATGTCTACGACAGCACGCTTCCCGGGTTCGACGCACGATATTTGATGCGTCCCCCCGGGATCGATTCCCGGGTGAAATCTCAAGACCCATATCAAATCGAATCTGCCGCGGCCCGTTGGCCCGCGATCGAGACTCTATTGTCATGACATCCAATCTTCTGCTGGCCCCCCGTCAGGTGGCCGGGCGTTCCGACCTGCTCGAACGCAGGCTTCGGCGCTATCATCCGCGCTTCCAGGGCGCGGTGCGCGCCCTGGCCTTGCGGCACTCGCGCCTTGCGGACCTTGCCGCAAGCTTTCCCGCGCTGCTCTTCGCGCTGGCCTTTC
>NZ_JALBGZ010001440.1:0-640 GCF_023006515.1 Bradyrhizobium sp. PRIMUS42 | reverse complement strand
GAGGCTCCGCCGGCAAAGCCGCGACCGCCGGCGCATTCGGATCGGGCTGCTGCTGCGCCCCCTTGTACAGATCCTTCGGGACGCCCTGCTCGAGGCCAGGCACCCCCTCCGGGAAGACTGGCTTGCGGTCGCCCGGCAGCTTCTTCTTGGTGTCGAGGAAGTCGAGCATGTCGCTTGGATCGAAGCTGGAGCAGCCGCCCAGGGCGCCCGTGAAGGCGATCAGGACGGCGGCTGCGATCAAGCGTGGCGTGCGGCGCATCGTGTGTCTCGTTACGTCAGAGGGCCGTCGTCAGCTCTTGGCGACGGGCGGCAGCAGGGCCTGGAGAGCCTCGGCGCGCGAGCGCAAGCCGGGCGGCGTTTCGCCGTCTTCGCCAATCGCGTCGAGCCATTTGCGGGCCGCGGTCATGTCGTTGTTGCGCCAGGCGGACAGCGCCAGCATCTCGCGGGCGCTGTGGCGGAAGGTCGATTTGGGCGCGGCGGATGACTCCAGCCGCTGCTGCATGTCGGCATAGCTGGCGCTGTCCAGCAGCAGGCCGGCGGCGCGGATCTTCGCAAGATCCTGCCACTCACCACCCACGCCGCGGTCGGCAGCAAGCTCGTCATACATCTTGGCGGCGGCCTTGGGATCGCGGTTGGCGGC
>NZ_JALBGZ010000143.1:0-11041 GCF_023006515.1 Bradyrhizobium sp. PRIMUS42 | reverse complement strand
CTGCGAGGTGCCCTGCGTGCGGATCGGCACCACCGGTGGCGATGCGATCGCGATCGCGGGCGAGGCGCCGGTTGCGATCGATGTGCTGCGGACCTCGCACGAGCGCTGGCTGCCGGAATATATGGGCGGCAAGGCGGCGTAAGGCGCCGCCACACACTCAGTCCCGTAGCCCGGATGAGCGAAGCGACATCCGGGACCGCTGTCGCTTGTGGCAAGACCCCGGATATCGCTTCGCTCATCCGGGCTACGAGTGCGGTGCCTCACAACACGTGTGACGCCCCCGGGATTTTCCGCAACGCCGCCGTCAGGCCCCAGCTCAGGATCACCGTGAGCATGAATCCGACCGCAGCCTTCACGATCGCCGGCAGCTCGTATTCGAACAGCGCGTACTGGATCCACAGCGCGATCGGGTAGTGCACCAGAAAGATACCGTAGGCGTCCGACTGCATGCGGTCGAGCAGGTTTGGCCCCGGCGCTTTCGAATGCAGGAAGAAGGCGAGGATTGCGAGCAGGATCGAGGCCGAGAACAGCACCAGGAACGTGCCGTAGAACACATGGTACCAGTGCGGCAGCGGATCGGGATTCCCGAGGATCTCGCGCTTGATGTAGATCATGCACCACATCAGGCCGTACGGGATCAGCGTGACGATCACCCACGGCCAGCGGTTCCTCGGCAACTGGCCGTCCGAGCTGAGGATGCCGCGATCGAAGTTCGCCGAACCGACGCTGGCGCCAATGAAGAAGTAGCTGAAGTAGAGCAGGATGCGGCTCGCCTGCACCGAGAACGGACCGAGCTCGAACCATTTGTTGGCGCCGAAATAGACCAGCGCCGGCACGTAGACGACAACGCTGATCGCAGCGAGCGCCAGCCAGAACGCGGCCGGCTGATCGAATCCGCGAAGCGAGACGCGGTTGATGGGGTCGACCAGATGCGCCGAGACCCGGTAGAGCAGGCTTGCGGTGAGATCGAACGCGAGCAGCACCCACACGAACCAGATCGGGCCGCTCGGCCACGGGCCTGACGTCACCGTCTTCCACCAGAACGACGCGAAGGTCAGCTCGGGCTCCTGGCGCAGCGCGATGGCGTAATAGGCGAGCGGGATGACGGTGAGGGCCGCGATCGCGAACGGCAGCCCGAGCCGCAACAGGCGGTCGCGCAGGAAGGCCTGTGGCGCCTTGCGCGCGATGCCCGGCCAGGTGAACAGTCCGGACAGGAAGAAGAACATCGCCATGAAGAAGCTGTCGGTGGCGAGCACGATCACGTCGAAGCCGGCCCAGGAGGCCGGATCGGTGTGACCGAAATGCGTGTAGGGAATCACCGCGTGGTGCAGCAGCACCACCAGCGTCAGGAAGGTGCGGGCGCGATCGAGCGACAGATTGCGCGCTTTGCTCTTCGGCGCGACGTGCGCCTCCGCGCCGATCGTCGCTGAATGTGACATCGTGGTCATGGCTGCCCCGCGCTCCTGCTCCCGGCGGGACTGTGCCGTCGGGAACCGGATTCAGCAAGCCTCGTTTGAGCGGGTCTTCGAGCCCGACAGGATTAGGAACCAGTTCCGGGCAGCAAGGTTAGCGTTCGCCAAAAGAGCGTGAGGCCGCGGGCAAGCGGCACCAATTCGGAGCTAGCGATGACGATCCTGAAATGGGCGCTGATTTTCCTGCTGATCTCGATCGTGGCCGGTGTGCTCGGCTTCACCGGCATCTCGGCCGCCTCCGCCGATGTCGCCCGTTTCCTATTTTACGTCTTCGTCGTGATCTTCCTGGTGCTGCTGATTTTGGGGCTCACGATCTTCAGGGCGTAGCCTGGCTGTGCCAGCACTCTCAGTCGTCATGCCCGGGCTTGTCCCGGGCATCTACGTTCTTCTGGAGCCCGATTGGCCAAGACCGTAGATGGCCGGGACGAGGCCCGGCCATGACGGCGGCGTATATCGTGGCCTACCCCACTTCCTCGATCTTCACCTTGTCCGGGTAGAAGGCGAGATGGCCGGAAATCTCCGTCATCGCGGGGAAGGGTGTCTCATAGGTCCAGATCGCGTTGTCCAGCGTCTTGCCGTCAGCCTTGACGCTGTAATAGCTCGCATCCCCCTTGTAGGGGCAATGGGTGACGCGGTCGGTGCGCTCGAGCAGAGCCATCTTGGTGTCCTCCCGCGGCACATATTGCACCGCCGGATATTTGGCCTCCTTCAAGGTCAGTGCCTTGCTGGTCTCGGCAATCACGATATCGCCCGCCGTGACGCGGACGCGCCTCGGGTTCTGGGTGATCGTGATGGGGTGGTCGGGCCCTGGAAGCTTCATGATTTCACGCCTTTTCGATCGATCTGCCTTGCGCGGCACTTTGTCGTGCCTTTATCCCGATGAGATCAGGGATATAGTGCCGGAAAGCGTGACGCAGAAGGCCGTTCACGCTAAGTTTGAGGTTGCTGGCGAGGGGACCACCGGCAGCGATTCGAGACCAGAAGGAGCGAGACCCGAATGCCCATGGACGCCCACGATATCGAGGCGATGATCAAGGCGGCGATCCCCGATGCCGAAGTGACCATCCGTGACCTCGCCGGCGACGGCGACCACTATGCCGCGACCGTGATCTCGGAATCCTTCCGCGGCAAGTCCCGCGTCCAGCAGCACCAAATCGTCTATCAGTCCCTGCGCGGCCAGATGGGCGGCGTGCTGCATGCGTTGGCGCTGCAAACCGGCGTGCCGGGCGCTTGATCTGATCGCGCGACGGGGGGCGACGATGGCTGCGGACAATCCTCGCGGCGCGATGTTTCGCGTCATCGTGCCAAACCAGCACAGCCGCGTCACCAATGTCGAGCTGTTCTTCGACCTCGTCTTCGTCTTCGCCGTCACGCAGGTGTCGCACACGCTGCTGCACCATTTCACGCCGCTCGGCGCGGTGCACGTCACCGTGCTGTTCCTCGCGGTGTGGTGGGTGTGGGTCTACACCGCCTGGGTCACCAACTGGCTCAATCCCGAGCTGACGCCTGTCCGCGTCATGCTCTTCCTGATGATGCTGGGCGGCCTCGTGCTGTCGACGACGATCCCGACCGCGTTCGAGGGGCGGGGCCTGTGGTTTGCGATCGCCTACGCGACGATGCAGCTCGGGCGAACCGCATTCTGGCTGTTCGCAACGCCACGGCATCGGACGGCTGTGCGGCATAACGCGATTCGTATCCTGACCTGGCTCTCGATCTCCGCGGTGCTGTGGGTCGCCGGCGGCCTGTCCGAGGGCGAGACGCGGCTATGGCTGTGGATTGCGGCCGTCGCCTGGGAGTACGTCTCGCCAGCGGCACGCTTCTGGGTCCCCAAGCTCGGCTTCTCGTCGGTCGAGGCCTGGGCCGTCGAGGGCGGCCACATGGCCGAGCGCTGCTCTCTCTTCGTCATCATCGCGCTCGGCGAAGCCGTCGTCGTCAACGGTGCGACCTTTGCCGAGCTGACCTGGACCGCGGACAATATCCTGGCCTTCGTCTCCGCGTTGGTCGGCGCCATCGCGATGTGGTGGGTCTACTTCCACAAGGGGGCGGAGGCCGGCTCCGAGCGGATCTCGAAGTCCACCGAATCCGGCCGGCTGGCGCGGCTCGCCTATACCTATCTGCACATGCCGATCATCGCCGGCATCATCCTGACCGCGGTGTCGGACGAACTGGTGCTGAAGCACCCGAGCGGCCATTCCGATGTCCGCACCATCGTGAGCACGATCGGTGGACCGCTGGTGTTCCTGATCGGCACCATCCTGTTCAAGCACGCGATCCGCGGCTTCCTCCAGCTCTCGCACGGCATCGGAATCATCCTGCTGCTGGTGCTGTGGTGGTTCGCCGCCGATCTCCCGCCGCTCTGGCTCTCGGTCGCGACGACCGCGATCTTGATCGTGGTGGCGGTGTGGGAGTCGCTATCGCTGGGATCGGCAACCGAGGAGGCCGAGGAGCATTGAACGGCGCGCGGCGGTGGCGCGGAGCGTCTACTCCGCCACCTCCAGCGCATGCACCGAGAACATCTCGGCTGCGTCCGTCCAGCTTTCGCGCACCCGCCAGCCCGCTCCTTGCGCCAACGCGGCGAAGCGCTCGAGGCTGTATTTGTAGCTGTTCTCGGTGTGGATGCTCTCGCCCGGACGGAACGAGAAGCTGGTGCCGAGCAGGCGCACGGTCTGGCTCTTCTTGCTGATCAGATGCATCTCGATGCGGTGCCGCTCGCGGTTGTAGATGGCGCGGTGGGTGAAAGCGGACAGATCGAAATTGCCGCCGAGCTCGCGGTTGATGCGCACGAGAACGTTGAGGTTGAAGCGCGCGGTAACGCCGGCGGCATCGTTATAGGCGTCATGCAGCACGCGCTCTTCCTTTTCGAGGTCGGCGCCGATGATCATCTGCGCGCCCCGGCCCAGGATCTCGCGCGCGCTCTTCAGGAAGGCCTGTGCTTCATGCGGCTCGAAATTGCCGATGGTCGAGCCCGGGAAGAAGCCGACCTTGGGCATGGATGCGACCTGCTTGGGCAGCTCGAACGGCGTCGTGAAGTCGGCTGCGACCGGATAGATGCCGAGCGTCGGGAAGTCACGCTTCAGGCCGCTCGCCTGCGCCTTCAGGAAGTCGCCGGAGATGTCCACGGGGACATAGGCCGCGAATTTGCAATGACCCAGCAGCAGGCGGACCTTCGTGGTCGCGCCCGCGCCAAATTCGACCAGAGCTGCGTGCTCCGGAATGATCTTCGCGATCTCGCTGCCGCGCTCCTTCAGGATCGATAGCTCGGTGCGGGTCGGATAATATTCCGGCAGGCGCGTGATCGCCTCGAACAGCTCCGAGCCGGTCGCATCGTAGAAATATTTCGGCGACAGCTTTTTCGGCTGCTGCGAGAGGTCCTCGATGGCCTCGCGGGCGAAGGCGGTGGTCTGCTCGTCGGGAAGATGGGCTTCGGCCAAAGCGCTGGCGTGCACATTCATGATACTCTCCTGAACGCGCTGTCCGGCGCGCATTTGTCGTCGGATAGGAATTTTACTCGTAGTCGGCGAGCCGCAGCCCCGTGAATTGCCAACGGTGGTGCGGATAGAAGAAGTTCCGATAGGTGATACGGCTGTGGCCCTCCGGAGTTGCAAGCGAGGAGCCGCGCAGCACCAATTGGTTGACCATGAACTTGCCGTTGTACTCGCCGAGCGCGCCTTCGATGGGGCGGTAGCCGGGGTAGGGCGCGTACGCGCTGCGGGTCCACTGCCAGACGATGCCGAAGGCGTCGTTGAGCTGGCCCGCGCGGGCGGCGACCTCCCATTCCATTTCGGTCGGCAGATGCTTTCCGGCCCAGCGCGCGAAGGCATCGGCCTCGTAATAACTGACGTGGCAGACGGGCACGTCGGGATCGACCGGCTTGAGGCCGGCGAGCGTCATCACTTGCCACGCGCCATCAACTTCGCGCCAATGGCCTGGGGCCTGCCAGTCTTCCTTGCTGGCTGCGGCAAAGCCGTCCATCAGCCACAGTGTTGCAGTCCGGTAGCCGCCATCGCGCATGAAGGCGAGCCACTCGCCGTTGGTGACGAGGTTGCGCGCGACCTTGACCGGGCCCACCAGGGCGCGGTGCGCCGGCTTCTCGTTGTCGAAATGAAAGCCCTCGTCGACATGACCGACGGTGTGGATGCCTTCGTTCAGCATCAGCCAGTCCTCGCCTGAGCGCGTCGGGGCGGGGAAGCGCCACTCGGGATCGTAGGCCGGATAGACCGGGTTCTGCGCGAAGGCATGCAGGATGTCGGTGAACATCAATTCCTGATGCTGCTGCTCATGGTTCAGCCCGACCTCGACCAGCGGCGCGATCTTGCGAAGCTTGTCGGCACCGGCCTCGCGGAAGAATTTGACGACCGCGGCATCGACATATCTGCGGTAAGCACCGACCTCGTCGGCGCTGGGGCGGGTGATGTCGCCGCGATGATTGCGGGCATGACGCGGGCCGGCGCTGACGTAATAGGAATTGAACAGGAATGCGAAATCGGGGTTAAAGGCCCGATAGCCCGCAGCGTGCTCCCTGAGCAGGAATTGCTCCCAGAACCAGGTGGTATGCGCCCGATGCCATTTTGTCGGGCTCGCATCGGGCATGGACTGGATCTGCTGGTCTTCCGGCGACAGCGGTGCGGCCCGGCGTTCGGTCTCATTGCGGACGGCAACAAATGCGTCTTCCAGCCTCCGGGCGAGGCCGCCCTGACCGGAGCTTGACGAAAACGGGGCGGTGGCCGTAGCGGAGGCTTGTTTCGTCACGTTTTTCTCCAGACAGGACAAGAGAACGTTGTTGGCGTTGCCCGGTTCCAAAAACAGGGTTCGTCCTAGATAGGGGCTCCGTTACGGTATGAAAGTCCTCCCGGGCGATGATATTCGCGTCATCATGCAATGCGGCTGGCGTCACCAAGGGGCGGCCGCCCAGGGGCTGTTCGCCGCCATTTTACTTTGGATGCACAACGGTTTGGGCTACATATATGAGCAGATATCGGGCTAGATCGGCTGAGCCGGCCCGAAGCGATCGTTGAGGCCCCAGAAGGACACAAATATGAGCATCGAGGAATTCATCGCCAACGAAGTGAAGTCGAACGACGTGGTTCTGTTCATGAAGGGCACGCCGCAATTTCCGCAGTGCGGTTTCTCCGGCCAGGTCGTCCAGATCCTCGACCATATCGGCGTCGGCTATAAGGGCCTCAACGTCCTCGAATCCGCAGAACTGCGCAACGGCATCAAGACCTTCTCCAACTGGCCGACCATCCCGCAGCTCTATGTAAAGGGCGAGTTCGTCGGCGGCTGCGACATCGTCCGCGAGATGTTCCAGGCCGGCGAATTGCAGCAGCTCCTCTCCGAGAAGGGCGTCGTCGTCGCGGCTTGACCCGTGACCCGGCTGACGCGCCGGATCGGCGGCGCCGATCTCGAGATCGTCGTTGCCGACATCACCACGCTCGGCGTTGACGCCATCGTCAACGCGGCCAACACGTCGCTCCTTGGCGGGGGCGGCGTGGATGGGGCGATCCATCGGGCTGCCGGGCCCGATCTGGTGGCCGAATGCCGTATGCTTCACGGCTGCAAGACCGGCGATGCCAAGATCACCAAGGGCTACCGACTCAAAGCGGCCCATGTGATCCACACTGTCGGGCCGGTCTGGAATGGCGGAACGCTCGGAGAGGACGATCTGCTCGCCTCCTGTTATCGCCGGTCGATGGAGCTGTGCGGCAAGCACACGCTAACCTCCGTGGCATTCCCCGCGATTTCGACCGGCATTTTCCGCTTCCCCGCCGACCGGGCGGCAGACATCGCCGTGCGCACGACGATCGAAGGGCTCTCTGCCGCGCCGTCCGTGACCCGGGTCGTGTTCTGCTGCTTCGCCGAGCCCGGCGCGAAGCTGCATGCCGAGGCGCTTGAGCGGCACAGCGGCCCTTGTGCCTGATCATGCGGTCGGTACACTCCGTCGGACCATGTTCCGGGGAGGGGATATGATTTTACAGTCCGGACTGCGTGCGCTGCTCTGCGGCGTGCTGGTGTCGCTCGGCGCAATATCGCTGGCACGCGCGGAAGGAACCTACGAGATTCCGGCCGGCGCGCATTTCAATCAGGACAAGCTCGCCAAGGTGAGCGAGTTCTTCAAGAACGAGGTCGCGACCGGCAAGATCGCCGGTGCAACCGTCTTGATCCAGCAGCACGGCAAGCCGGTCTATCACGAAGCCTTCGGCGTGCAGGACGTCGTCAGCAAGGCACCGATCACGGACAAAACGATCTTCCGCCTGTTCTCGATGAGCAAGGCGATCACCTCGGTGGTCGCGGTGCGGATGATCGAGGACGGCAAGATCAAGCTGGATGATCCCGTCTCGAAATACATTCCGTCGTTCGCCAATGTGAAGGTCGGCGTCGAGAAGAAGGCCGAGGACGGCAGCAAGTCGCTCGAACCGGTGCCGCCCAACCGGCCGATGACGGTCCACGATTTGATGACGCACACCTCGGGCATCACCTATGGCTTCTATGGCGACAGCCTGGTCCGCAAAGCCTATCGCGAAGCCAATATCTATGCCGGCGATTTCGACCTCGCCGAGTTCGCAGAACGGATCGCAAAACTGCCGCTGCACAACCAGCCGGGGGCTCTCTGGCAATATGGCCATTCCACCGACGTTCTCGCGCGTGTGATGGAGGTCGCGGCCGGCAAGCCCCTGATCGACATCATGCGGGACAAGCTGCTCGATCCGCTCGGCATGGTCGACACCGGTTTCTTCGTCACGGCTCCCGATAAGCAGAAGCTGCTGGCGCAGCCAGTGCCGAACGACAGCGATTTCCGGGTCGGCCGGATCAATGATCCGACGGTGGTCAAGAAGATCCAATTCGCCAGCGGCGGCATGGTGACGACCATGGCCGACTACGAGCGCTTCGCGCAGATGCTGCTCAATGGCGGCAGCCTCGACGGCAAGACCATCCTCAAGCCCGAGACGTTCAAGCTGATGGTGACTGATCAGGTCGGCCCGGGCTCGGGCGTCGATCGCGATTATTTCTACTTCCCCGGCGACGGATTTGGCTTCGGCCTCGGGCTCGCGGTCCGCACCGATCCCGGTAATGCCAAGCCGCCGCCGCCCGGCGATCTCGGCGAGTTGAAATGGGATGGCGCCTCCGGCTGCTATTTCGTGATCGACCCGAAGCAGGACATGTTCTTCGTGCTGCTGGAGCAAACCCCGACCGAGCGCCAGCGGGTGCAGCGGACCTTGAAACAGTTGGTCTATGAAGCCATGGAGAAATGAAATGAGCGGGCGCCGCGCGCTGATCGCGGCGCTCGTTCTTCTGGTCGGCGTGGTCTGTGCGCGTGCAAGCTCCGAGCGCGCCGCGCACAAATTCTCAGCCGAAGGCCTCGCAAAGGTCTCTGCCTACATCCGGAACGAGGTTGCGACCGGAAAGATTCCGGGGGCCATCCTGCTGCTCCAGCAACACGGCAAGCCGGTCTACTACGAGAATTTCGGCGTCCGCGACCTCGCGACCAGGACCCCGATGAGCGCGGACACGATCTTCCGCCTCTATTCGATGTCGAAGCCGATCACGTCAGTCATGGCGATGATGCTGGTCGAAGAGGGCAAGCTTTCGCTCGAGGATCCCGTCGCAAAGTACATTCCGGCCTTTGCCGACATGAAGGTCGGTGTCGAGAGGAGGGGCGAGGGGGGCAAGGTCGCGCTGACGCTGGAGTCGCAGCAGCGTCCCGTCACGATCAAGGACCTGTTGCGTCATACCGCGGGCCTGCCCTACGGCGCCACTGGCGGCAGTGCGGTGCGCGAGCTCTATGCTGCGGCCAACCTCTTCGACAGCGATCTGTCCAATGCCGACTTCGCCGCGAAGATCGCCGCGCTGCCGCTCGCCGAGCAGGCAGGCACAGTGTGGGCCTACGGCTTTGCCACCGACGTGCTCGGCCGCGTCGTCGAGGTGGTCTCGGGCAAGACGCTGCTGCAGTTCGAGAAGGAGCGGCTGCTCGATCCGCTGGGCATGACCGAGACCGCGTTCCATGTGGCCGATCCCGCCAAGTTTCCGCGCATCGCCGAGCCGATGCCGGAGGACCGCCACATCAGTCCAACGACTGAGGTCCGCGACATCAGGCGGCCCATGACATGGGAATCGGGCGGCGCCGGCCTGGTCGGCACAGTCGGCGACTACGCCCGTTTCGCCCAGATGCTGCTGAATGGCGGTACCTATGAAAGCCGCCGCTATCTCAAGGCCGAGACCATCGCGCTGATGGCGTCGGACCACATCGGCCCTGAGACCAGGATCGGGCGCGACCAGAACTATTATCCGGGCGGCAGTTCCGGCTTCGGCCTCGGCTTCGCCGTGCGCACCTCGGCGCCGCCGGGCACGTCATGGCCACTCGGCGAGTATCGATGGGACGGCGTCGGCGGCACCTTCTTCTTCATCGATCCCGAGGATGATCTGTTCGGGATCTTCATGGTGCAGACGCCGTCGCAGCGCAGCCGGATTCAGCTGGCGTTGAAGACGCTGATTTACCAGGCGATGGGGCGGTAGTCGCGGACGTTCAGCCGCTGTCGTAGCCCGGATCAGCGAAGCGACATCCGGGGTCTCTGCACGTAAATTCCCGGGTATCGCTGCGCTCACCCGGGCCCACGGGACTTACGCCCCGCGGACGATCTCGCGCACGTATCCGATCGTCTCCTCGATCTGGCTCGCATTGACGTCGAGATGGGTGCAGGCGCGGATGCGGCCGTCCATCATCGCAAGCGTCACGCCGCGCTGGCGCAGTGCCGCGACCATCTTGTCGCCGGCAATGCCGGCGCCATCGGGCTTGAAGAACACGAGATTGGTCTCGGGCTCCTGCACCTCGATGCCTGCGATTTGCGACAGCCCGCGGGCGAGCGCGCGCGCATTGGCGTGGTCGTCGGCAAGGCGCTCGACGTGATGGTCGAGCGCGTAGATACAGGCGGCGGCACAGACCCCGGCCTGCCGCATCGAGCCGCCGAGGCGCTGCTTCCACTGCCAGACTGCATCGATGAAGGCGCGCGTGCCCGCAAGCACGCCGCCGATCGGCGCGCCCAGGCCCTTGGAGAAGTCGATCCAGGCCGAGTCCCAGCCTGCGGTCATGTCGCGCGGCGAGATGCCGCTCGCGACTGTGGCATTGAGCAGGCGCGCGCCGTCCATGTGGGTGATGAGGCCGTGTTGCTTGGCGATCGCGACGATCTCGTCGAGATCAGCCTTCTTCCAGATCGTGCCGCCGCCGATATTGGCGGTCTGCTCGACGCTGACGACCGTCTGCGGCGGCTGATAGCGCGTGCGCGGATGCAGCGCTTTCCGGAACGTCTCCGGCGTGAACTGGCCGTCGGGACCCTTCAACTGGGTGACCTGGAAGCCACCGATCGCGGCATGCGCGCCGCCTTCGCGGGCGATGATGTGCGCGGTCTCGTGTGCGAGGATCTCGTCGCCCGGGCGGCAATGCACCAGCGTCGCGGTGACGTTGCACATCGTGCCGGACGGCATATAGACCGCGGCCTCCTTGCCGAGCAGATCGGCCACGCGCTCGCACAGCGCATTCACGGTCGGATCGTCGCCGACCTGCTCGTCGCCGACCT
>NZ_JALBGZ010001439.1:0-641 GCF_023006515.1 Bradyrhizobium sp. PRIMUS42 | reverse complement strand
ACCGGGCCGCTCTGCTTCGGCCGCAGCGACACGAAGCGCACGCCCGTCACCGCCATCCGCGCGGTCCAGCGCGGCACGATCGCGACCCCAAGCTTCGTTGCGACAAGATTGATGATGGTTTGCTTCTCATCAGCAACCTGCACCATGCGCGGCGTCAACCCGGCCTGTTCGAACAACTTCATCGTGAGGTCGTGGCTGTGAGGCCGCGAGCGGCGGTCCGGTACCAGCATCGCCTCTTCGGCGATCTCGGCCAGCGTGATCGACGTCCTCTTGGCCAGCGCATGCCGCTGCGGGAATGCCACGATCGCGGTTTCCTGGAGCAGATCGCGGAATTCGAGCCGCTTGTCCGCACTGGCGGGCGGACGAACAAAGGCGAGATCGAGCGCGCCGGTCAAAATCTTTGGCAGCAGCCGGACGGTCTTGTCCTCGAGAAGCTGCACCGCGATGTCGGGATGTTTTGCGCGGAAGTCGCGCAAGAGCGCCGGCAACAGCCCGGCCGCGGCACTGTCGATGGCGCCGACCCGGAGTTTTCGAGCAGCCCCCGCGCGCGAGCGATTGCGCAGATTGCTCGCGACCGCCTCGACGCGGGCGAGGATGGCGCTGAAGAACAGATCGGCGCCGGCGTCCTTGATCTTGAGGAC
>NZ_JALBGZ010001438.1:0-643 GCF_023006515.1 Bradyrhizobium sp. PRIMUS42 | reverse complement strand
ATCCCAGTGCGGCCCTGGCCTCCTCTGCGCTCGACGTCGCCGCGGCCAAACTGGCCGCCCTGAACGAGCCGGCGACGACGACCGCGAAGGCTCCACCGGCGAAGGCCAAGGTCAGTGACAAGGTCGATGACAAGGCCGGTAGCGGCGCCTCGGACAGCAAGGCGACCAAGCGCAAGGCGGCCAAGAAGCGTCAACGCGTGGTGCGGCGTCCGCCGCCTCAGCAGCTGCAGCAACAGCTCGATCCGTTCGGACAGCAGCAGACGTTCGCGACGACCACGCGCGCGCGCTGATGCTCCTTCTTCGCCTCTCCCCGCAAGCGCGAGGCGAGGCGAGGGAGCGCACCTTCAGCGCGGCCACAGTCGAACGTCTCACGCCGGCCCGGTCGCGATGGCCGGGCCCTTTTCCTGGCCCCATTCCGACCATGAGCCGTCATAGAGCGCGGTGTCGGTGATCCCGAGGCGATAGAGCGCGAGCGTCAGCACGCCGGCCGACACGCCCGAGCCGCAGCTCGTCACGATGGGCGCATCGAGCTTGACGCCAGCGCCCGTGAAAGCGGCGCGGAGATCGTCGAGCGGCTTCATCTCGCCGGTCGCGGCATCGAACAGGAGATTGTAGGGCACGTTGCGGGCGCCGGGGATGTGGC
>NZ_JALBGZ010001437.1:0-644 GCF_023006515.1 Bradyrhizobium sp. PRIMUS42 | reverse complement strand
CGGGCCTTGGCGAGTGCGATATAGCCGGCGCCCAGGCGCTTTGCGGCGCGCAGCGCGGCTTCGTTCTCGCTGCCGTAGAGCAGGGTGTCCATCCGCGCCTTCTGATCGCCCGGCGTCAGCAGGGCGCCGAACTGGTCGAGCGCGTTGTTCTCGGTGTCCTCGGACATCGGATCGCTGCGCCAGGCCTCGCGCACCAGCCGCTCGGCATTGGCACGATCGCCGCGCGCCAGCATCGCCTTGGCGAGCGTGAAGCGGCCCTTGGCGGACACAGGAGATTCGTTCTCGAACCAGGACCATGCGACGGAATCGTCGCGCCTGTCGTCCCACATCGCGGCCTCGAGACGCCGGCGCAGGAAGGTCTGCGACGGCCAGCTCGGATTGGCGGAGAGGAAGGCGCGGTAGCGCTCCACGGTCGCGCCATTGTCCTCGCTGCGCAGGATGATCCATTCCGCGAGTTTTCGCGCGACCGGATCGGAGATGCTGGCGCTCGCGTTGGTGGCGTCACCCGCCTTGCGCTTGCGGACGAGCTCGATGACGCTCTCCAGCGTCTCCTTGTCGCCTTGGGACGTCGACGATGTCGCTGCCACCGCGGCCGGGACGACCGGCTTGCGCGGCGCGGCATGTTGGCGGGTCGCCGGAGCCAG
>NZ_JALBGZ010001436.1:0-645 GCF_023006515.1 Bradyrhizobium sp. PRIMUS42 | reverse complement strand
TCGCCCGCCTGCTCCGCCGCAACCCGACCGATGCCGAGCGCCTGCTCTGGCAGGCACTGACCCGCGACCGCCGCTTTGCAGGTGGGTTCAAGCGCCAGACCCCCGTGGGGCGCCACATCCCGGACTTCGTCTCGTTCCCGCATCGGATCGCGATCGAGCTGGTCAACCCGGGCGAGGGCGAGGCGATCGCGGCCGACCGTGCGTCAAGGCGGGCATGGCTGGAGGCGCGGGACTATCGCGTGCTGGAGATTCGCGCGGCGGATGTGGAGCGGGATCTCGAGGCCGAGCTGGTGCGGCTCGCGGGGATGATGGAGCAGAGCGCGTAGGTAGCGCCCTGATCTCGTAGGGTGGGCAAAGCGGAGCGTGCCCACCATCTTGACCAACGAGCCGGGACGGAAGTCGTGGGCACGGCGCTGCGCGCCTTTGCCCACCCTACGAGAACCGCGTTCGTGGCTAGCGGTGACCGAGTGCTGGATTAAGCCCGCGGACCGCGCCACGCGCGGGCCGCGAGCCAATCCACCCTACGCACCTATCGCCCGAGCTGCACCTCGCGTTCCACCGCAATCCACGTCGTCCGTGCCACAGCCAGCAATCTCCCGGCTTCATCATGGAGCGCGGCGTCGGCCGTGCGCTTGCGGCCATCGC
>NZ_JALBGZ010001435.1:0-645 GCF_023006515.1 Bradyrhizobium sp. PRIMUS42 | reverse complement strand
CCGACCCGCGCGCCTTCGCACCGGCGCTGAACGTGATCGTCGCCAACCTCGGCGAAGGCGGCCGCCGCGGCCCGTTCCGCGCCTATGAGTGGAACAAGATGAAGACGCCGACGCGGATCCTGGTCGGCGGGCCGGAGGTGACGTCGGCCTTCGTGCTGATGGGGCTGGCGGTGGCGCGCCGGCGAATGGTGAATGGCGAGTAGCGAATGGGGCTGATCACAGCTCTATTCGCCACTCCCTATTCGCAATTCGCCCGCTTCGATGACGGGAAGTTGAAAGCTCATTCGTTAGGCAAGCGCTGGCCGAGCGGACAAAAGCCGACCACAATTGCGCGGTCTATCGAGATTTTCATCACACGCGGACCGGCATGTTGCGAAAATTCCTGATTGCGCTGTCTTTGCTTGCCCTCCCGTCGATGGCGCACGCCGCCGACATCACCGGCACGGCAAAGGTCCGCGCCGGCGATGCCGTCGTGATCGGCAACACGCGCATCCGGCTCGGCGGCATCGACGCGCCCGCAGTCGACCAGCTCTGTCTCAACACCAAGGTCGAGCGCTGGACCTGCGGCGTCGCCGCGCGCGACGAGCTCGCCAAATACGCCGACGGCAAGAGCTGGGTCTGCCACACGAGGTCGATCGACCGGCG
>NZ_JALBGZ010001434.1:0-648 GCF_023006515.1 Bradyrhizobium sp. PRIMUS42 | reverse complement strand
AACAAGCGCGGCGCGATCCTGTTCACCGGCGCCTCCGCCAGCGTCAAGGGCTACGCACAGTCCGCCTCGTTCGCGATGGGCAAGTTCGCGTTGCGTGGGCTCGCCCAGAGCCTCGCGCGCGAGCTGTCGCCGCAAGGCATCCATGTCGCGCATTTCGTGATCGACGGCGGCATCCGCAGCGCAGCGCGGACCGAGCCGGATGACAAGCCGGACTCGATGCTCGATCCCGACGCGATCGCGCAGAGCTACTGGAACGTGCTGCAGCAACCGCGCAGTGCCTGGAGCTGGGAGCTCGAGCTGCGACCCTGGGTGGAGAAGTTTTGAAGTCGAGATGCCGTAGGGTGGGCAAAGGCGCATAGCGCCGTGCCCACCCTCTCGGACGGAGAAAGAAATGGTGGGCACGCTTCGCTTTGCCCACCCTACGAGAGCAGGGAGGAATAATGAGCAGCGAAACCACCATCGACACCGGCACCAACGAACTCCTCTGCGTCATCCGCGACCGCGTCGCGGTGATTACGCTGAACCGGCCGGAGGCGCGCAATTCGCTTTCGGACGCGCTGACCCCGGCGCTGCGCACCATGATCCGAAGCTGCGGCGAGAATCCCGACGTCGGCGCGCTGCTGCTGACCGGCGCGGGCGAGGCCTTCT
>NZ_JALBGZ010001433.1:0-651 GCF_023006515.1 Bradyrhizobium sp. PRIMUS42 | reverse complement strand
GGCCGTGCGCGCGCGTGCGAACGCGGTCGGAGGGCACGCCACGCTGATCCGGGCGGCCGAGGATGTCAGGCGGGATGTCGACGTATTCCATCCGCAGGCGCCAGGTATTGCAGCACTGAGCGAGCGGGTGCGCGCCAGTTTCGATCCAAAGACCATTCTCAACCGCGGACGTTTGAGGCGGGGCGCTGGGGCATGAAGACCGAATTCTCACTGGCGCAGCTCGCCGACCCCGATATCGCGGAAGCCGACAAGATCCTGCGCGCCTGCGTCCATTGCGGCTTCTGCACCGCAACCTGTCCGACCTATGTGCTGCTCGGCGACGAGCTCGATAGCCCGCGCGGCCGCATCTATCTGATCAAGGAGATGCTGGAGAAAGACCAGGCGCCGACGGCCGAGGTGGTCAAGCATATCGACCGCTGCCTGTCGTGCCTGGCCTGTATGACGACCTGCCCCTCGGGGGTGAACTACATGCATCTCGTCGACCAGGCCCGGGTCAGGATCGAGCAGCGCTATCAGCGGCCGCTCACCGAGCGGCTGCTGCGCCAGGTGCTGGCCTTCGTGCTGCCGGATCCGCAGCGTTTTCGCGTGAGCATGATCCTGGCGCGGCTGGCCCGCCCGCTTGCCGTGTTCCTGCCGACGCCTCGTCCCTCG
>NZ_JALBGZ010001432.1:0-659 GCF_023006515.1 Bradyrhizobium sp. PRIMUS42 | reverse complement strand
CAGCGGGATGATTCGGGCGATCGCCGCCGCGGTGAAAGCGGTCAGGGTCGCGGCCCCATCGGCCGGCGCGACATCGCCGAGCCTGAGCGCCGCAAAGTCGTTGCGATCGAGCGATTTCGGCGGAGGCAACGCAAAGAACGGCAGCTCCAGCGCGTGGGCAATCCAGGCCTCATCGACCTTACCGAGCGCTGCGAACTTTCCTTCCGCATCGAACGCCTGGTTCATGGTGCGGTACATGAAATCGTCCAGCAGCGCGTTGCCGGGCCCGGTGTCGCAGGCGATCAGCGTGTCGTTGCCATCGATATAGGTGATGTTGGAGACGCCGCCGATATTGACGACGACGATCGGGCCCTCGCGATCCAGCGAATGGGCGAGCGCCCGATGGTAGACCGGTACGAACGGCGCCCCCTGCCCGCCGGCCTCGACGTCGGCGGCGCGGAAATCATGCATCACGGGGATATGGATCGCTTTCGCCAGCGCCGGAGCGTCACCGATCTGCACCGTCAGCCGCCGCTCGGGGCGATGCAGCACGGTCTGGCCGTGGAAGCCGACGATGTCGATGTCCTCGGGCTTCATGCGGTTCTGGGCCAAGAAGGCGGCAACCGCCTCGGCATGGGCCCGCGTCACCGCACGCTCGGCCTCGGCCAGGACACCAGGCC
>NZ_JALBGZ010001431.1:0-661 GCF_023006515.1 Bradyrhizobium sp. PRIMUS42 | reverse complement strand
CGACTTCACCGTGTAGGCCGAGTTGAAATCGCCTGATATCTCGGCGTGCGACGTCGTGGTGACGCCGGCGACGTTGCACTCGGAATCGCTGACATAGCCGGTCGAAGCGGCGCTGCGCGAGCTCGACGAGGAGCTTGGCCTCCGCCTCTCCAGTGCGGAGGTGCTCGGCACGCTCGACGACTATCCGACCCGCTCGGGCTATTTGATCACGCCCGTGGTGGTGTGGGCGGCCGACAGTGCCGCGATCAAACCAAACCCGGACGAGGTCGCTTCCGTCCATCGCATCACGCTCGCCACGATCGAGCGCGAGGACGCTTTCGACTTCATTGCGATTCCCGAGAGCATGCGGCGCGTCATCCGCTTTCATCATCAGATGAGCCTGATCCACGCGCCGACGGCGGCGCTGATCTACCAGTTCCGTGAGGTGCTTGCGGGCCGGCACACCCGCGTGGCCGAGCTGGAACAGCCGGTGTTCGCCTGGAAGTGACGCAAGGGACGAAAAAAATAGGTAAACGGCGCGTTAACGTGACGGTTACCGGATGCCTGCTAGGAAGTCCGCATGCATCATTCGATTCGAAATAGCCTCTCTCGACATAGCCTTGCGCTGGTTCCGCTCGCGCTCGCCTTGCTCGCGCCCGCCGCGCGTGGCGGCGAGGCCGAC
>NZ_JALBGZ010001430.1:0-662 GCF_023006515.1 Bradyrhizobium sp. PRIMUS42 | reverse complement strand
CCTGCCGCGCGCCGGCCATGCGCGGCAAGCTTCGCTGCCGCATGCACGGCGGTGCGCCGGGATCTGGCGCGCCATGGGGAAACCGCAACGCGCGCAAGCATGGCACCTTCACACAGGAGCGGATCGCGGAGCGAAGGGCGATCCGGACGCTGCTGGGCGAGGCGGGAAAGCTGCTGATGGATTTAGATCGCGCCCCGCAAGGACGGATCAAATCATCTGAGACCGGGAGCGGATGATCCAGGAACAGGCCATATGGCATGTGGTCTATTCAACCCAATGTCGGCGGCGTCCAATCTTAACGGAGGTTAGTGGAACTCAACGAAAGTTCCTCGATTCCTGCGCGTTTAGGGGCGCTGCCGTATTTAGCTCAAAATTGTTTTGTCTCTGCGGCGGGGCGGGCTTCATCAACCTGGAGACCTGCGATGTACCGTTACGTTGCGTTTGCGTTTGCTTTTGGTTTCATTATCGCAATTTCCTCTGGCGTAGCCGATGCGCGCCCCTTCCGATCTCACCTCGCGGCGCCGCCCGAATGCAACGTCATCATGCCGTGCGACTTCTCCGGTTCGAACATGCAGGGTCGCACGACGTCGTCGCCATTTCGCGCGCCACGCGAGGTGACGGGGCGCACCGCTGGGACGCGGATTGCCACGGCGGAAGGCGCG
>NZ_JALBGZ010000142.1:0-11090 GCF_023006515.1 Bradyrhizobium sp. PRIMUS42 | reverse complement strand
GGCTGATGTCGCGGCCGTCGAAGGCGACCTCGCCCTTCCACGCCGGCAGCTCGCCGACGATGGTCTTCATCAGCGTGGTCTTGCCGGCGCCATTGCGCCCGAGCACGGCGACGCCGCCACGCCAGGGAATGCCGAGGGTGACGTCGAACAGGACCTGGCTTCTGCCATAGCCCGCGTCGAGATGCTTGATGTCCAAAAATTCAGGCACGGCGCAGATAGATCTCCTGGACGGATGGGTTGGCCTGGATCTCGGACACGGTGCCTGACGCCAGCACCTTGCCCTGGTCGAGCACGGTGAGGCGGTCGCAGATGTCGCGAATGAAATCGAGGTCGTGCTCGACGATGACCAGCGAGCAATGCTGCTTGATTGGCTGGAGCAACTCGCCGGTGACGCGGCGCTCCTCCAGACTCATGCCGCCGGTCGGCTCGTCCAGCAGAAGCAATTTCGGCTTGCCCGCGAGCGCCATTGCGATCTCCAGCCATTGCTGCTGGCCGTGCGACAGGGCGGCGGCCGCATCGAACGCGCGATCGGCCAGGCGAAATTGCCTCAGCATGGTCATGACCTGGTCGTGCAGCGCGGCCCGCGTGCGCGAGAACACGAGGTCGAACAGCGAAGACTGCGCCTGCAGCGCGAGCAGGATGTTGTCGTACAGCGTCAGCGACGGCAGCACGGACGTGATCTGGAATTTCAGGCTCATGCCGGCCCGCGCCCGCTCGGTCGGCGTGAACGCGGTGATGTCGGTGTTGACGAAGGAGACTTTTCCCTGCGTCGGCACTTCGGCGCCGGCGATGCACTTCATCAGCGTGCTCTTGCCGGAGCCGTTCGGGCCGATCAGGCCGTGGAACTCGTTTTCGCCGACCGTGAGTGCGGCGCCGTCGAGCGCGGTGAGCTTGCCGAAGATCTTCTTGATGCCGGCGGCTTCAAGGAGCATTGCGCTTCTCCTTGACGTTCCCCCTGGATTTGGCACCGAAGCTGCCGACCCTTTCACGCTCGCCGAGCACAAAGCTGATCAGGCCGAGCGGCCGGAACAGGATCACCAGCAGCAGCAACAGGCCCAGAATGATCGGCCAGATGTCGCGATAATTGTCCGACAGCCAGAAGCTGACGCCCTCGACGATGACGGCACCGATGACGGCGCCGATCAGCGTGCCGGAGCCGCCGAACAGCACGTAGAGCACCACCTGCGTCGAGACCACGACGCCGACCATGTTGGGCCAGACGAAACCTTCGTGAAAGGCGTAGAGGCTGCCGGCAAGCCCGGCGACGCCGCCGCCGATGGTGAAGATGATCGCCTTCAGGTGCTGCGCCTTGTAGCCGAAGAAGGCGATGCGCTGCTCGTTCTCGCGCAGGCCGGCGAGCGCGAGGCCGAATTGCGAGCGCACCAGGAAGCGGCAGAGCAGGTAGACCACGACGAGAATGCCGAGCACGAGATAATAGAACGCCGGCCCTTCGGTGAACTCGTAACCACTGAACGACATCGGCGCGATCGAGGGGATGCCGTTCTGGCCGCCGAGATAGTACCAGCCGCGCGCGAGACGATCGGCGGCGTAGGACCCCGTGAGCGTGCCCAGCGAGACGAAGATCACGCTGGAGGGATGCCGGCCCAGCAGCAGGAAGCCGCCGAGCAGCAGCGCGAAGGTGAGGCCGATGATGGTGCCCGCCGGCAGCACCAGGAAGATGTTGGTGATGTCGAGGTCGCGCGCGAGCAGCGCCACGCCGTAGCCCGCCGAGCCGAAGAACAGGGCCTGGCCAAAACTCATGATGCCGGCATAGCCCCAGACCAGATCGAACGACAGCGCGAACAGCGCCAGGATGATCACGCGCGTCGCGAACACCGTGAGATAGTCCTGCAGCACCAGGGGCGCGAGCAGCGCCGCGACAAGCACGACGCCCTCCACGATCGGCAGGACTTTACGTCCTGCCTTGACTTGTTCCCCGGCCTGTCCCGCTGCCACGCGTTCAGCCATCCCGTCGTCCGCTTCGTCGCCGGCGATGGCCTCTCTTACCACACTCATCGACTTCAGCATTCCGCCTCAGCATTCCTTGGGATCGACCAGACCCTCGCTGCGCGCGACGATCTCGTAGTTCCCGGCCTTGGCGACCGCGGTGTACATCTTCATCTTGCAGTGCCGCTTGCCCGGCACCATCTCGGCAGGTCCGCCGGGACCTTCGGCGATCTTGGCGTGGTCGAGGCTTGCTGCGACCGCCTCACGATCGATCTTGCCGGCTTCCTTCACCGCGGCTTCCCACAGCTTCAGGCCGCGATAAGTGCCGGTGGCGGCGCTGCCGGCGGCGAACAGGAAGTTGCCCGGGAAATCCTTCTCGTAGGCGGCCTGGATCTTGGCGTCGAACGGGTTCTCCTTGGTCAGTACCTTGAAATAATCGAGGCAGCTCGCGAGTCCCTCGATCTCCGCGGCCTGGTTAATATTGAGCTTGTTCTCGTCATAGTAGACGCAGGCGAGACGCCCGCCGTTCTTGAGGAAGCCGGCTTCATAGAGCTGCTTGAAGAACGGGCCGACGCCGGGCGGAATGACGGTGTTGAAGACGACGTCGACCTTGTTGGAGACGATGCGGTTGACGGTCGCGGAGAAGTCGACCTGGTCGAGCGGGTAATATTCCTCGAACACGACCTCGCCGCCGTTCGCCTCGATCACCTTGCGGGCGTAGACGTTGAGCGTGTGCGGCCAGACGTAATTGGCGCTCGGCAGCGCGAACTTCTTGCCGCCGTTCTTGATCAGCCATGGGATGAACTCGTCGCATTGCTGCGCCGGTGTCGGCCCGGTGCAGAACAGATAGGGCGTGCACTCCTTGCCCTCATAGAGCTGCGGATAGATGTACAGCGTCTTGCCGCGCGCCACGATCGGGTCCTTGATCGCGTTGCGCATCGATGATGTGATGCCGCCGAGCACCATGTCGACCTTGTCGCGCTGGATCAGCTTGCGCACGTTGCCGACGGCGACGGATTCGTTGGAGGCGGTGTCTTCGATGTAGAGCTCGAGCGGACGGCCGAGCAGACCGCCGGCGGCGTTGATCTCCTTGATCACCATCTTGGCGACGTTGGCGTCGGCGTTGCCGGCATAGGCGATCGGACCGGTGAGGTCGGTGGCGATGCCGACCTTGATCGGGGCCTCGGCCGCATTGGCCCAGGGCGCCGGGATCACCCAGCTTCCGACCCCGGTCGCGACCGCACCGGATGCAAACGCGAAATTGGACAGAAAACGGCGGCGAGAGAGCTGAGTGCGATCGAACATGTGACTAAACCCCTTTTCCAGCGATGAGGCCCTGCGGGCGGAATTTGATGAAGACAATGGCAAGGACGAAGACGAGCACGTCGGCGACGACGGGCGCCATCACCCAGGGCAGCGCAGCACTGAGCGTGCCGATGACGCCGGCGCCTGCGACCGGCCCGATGAAGGAGCCAACGCCGCCGACCATCACCGCGACAAAGCCCTGGATCAGGAAACGCAGGCCGAGATCGGCATAGAGGCTGAACACCGGCACGATCAGCGCACCCGCAAGGCCGGCGAGCGCGGAACCGAACGCGAAGGTGGCGCCGTACATCAGCGGCGTGGAAATACCTGAAGCGCGCGCCAGCGACGGATTTTCCAGCGTGGCGCGCATGCGCAAGCCGAAGCTGGTCCGCGACAGCAGCAGATAGCAGCCGCCCATCACCAATAGCGTGATCACGATGATGGTGAAGCGCCAGGCCGAGATGTGCATGGCGCCGATGTCGATCGAGCCGCCGATCGGCTCGGGCACCGTGAGATAGAAGCCGCCGATCAGGCCGCGCACGGATTCACGGATGATCAGACCCAGCGCATAGGTGCCGAGCATGGCGACGATCGGCGCGGCGTAGAATCTCCGGATGATCAGCGCCTCCAGCACGAAGCCGAGCGCGCCGACCACGAAAGGCGCTGCGACCATACCGGCCCAGATCGGCAGTCCCTTGGCATAGGCGAGATAGGTGACGTAGGCCCCGAGCAGGACGAACTCGCCTTGCGCGAAGTTGAAGATGCCCATCATGCTCGCGATGATCCCGAGCCCCAGCACGATCAGGACGATGATCGCGCCGAAGCTCAGGATCTCGAACGCTGCGACGAACGCGTTAGCCATGCGTTGCTGTTCCGTCCGCCCGTATCAATGCCTCTTTCACATCTTCTTCCAGTCACCGATCTGTTCGAAGGCATGGGCGGCGCGGTAGATGGTGGATTCCTCGAACATGCGGCCGACCAGCATCAGGCCGACGGGCAGACCGTCGACCATGCCGCAGGGCAACGACATCGCGGGATGATGGGTGATGTCGAACGGCGCGGTGTTGGAGATCATCTCGAGCGCGCGGGCGACGTAGTCCTCGCGGCTGGCATTGGGCTCCGGCAGCTTTGTCGATTTCATCGGCGTGGTCGGCATCAGCAGCAGATCGTAGTCGCTGAACGCCTTGTCGTAGGCTGCGGTCAGGCGCCGCGAGATGTTGAGCGCCTTGCCGTAGAAGCGCGGACCGAAATTGTTGTTGATGTAGGTGCCGAGCATCATGAACAATTTCGTGGTCTCGGACAGCGAGTCGGCTTGCCGGCGCCAGCCGCGATGGAAATCCATCAGCGAGGTCGAATAGAGATCGCCGCGGGACAGGCCGTAGCCATCGCCGAACATCATGGTCTGGGTCAGGCCTTCGGTGCCGATCGGGGTCCAGATCGCGCCGCCCAACAAATGCATCGGGATCGAGACGGTCTCGACACTGGCGCCAAGGTCCTTGAAGCGCTTGGCCGCTTCGCGCACGCTTTCGTTCACGGCAGCTTCTGCGGTCGGTTGCTCAAAACCTTCCTTGACGATGCCGATCTTCATGCCCTTGACGCCCTGGCCGAGCGCCTTGGTGTACTCCTCGACCTTGGGCGCCTTGATGCGGGGATCGTAGCCGTCGTCGCCGGCGAGCACTTCGAGCAGCAGCGCGTTGTCGGCGACTGTCGCAGTCATCGGGCCGGTATGGTCGACATAGATTTCGATCGGCATGATCCCGGTATAGGGCACGAGACCCCAGGTCGGCTTCATGCCGTAGATGCCGCAGAACGAGGACGGCATGCGGATCGAGCCGCCCTGATCGCCGCCGATCGCCATGTCGACCTCGCCGAGCGCGACCACGACGCCCGAGCCCGACGACGAGCCGCCGGCCGAATAACCCATCTTGTGCGGATTGTGCACCGGCCCGTAGGAGCCGGTGTGGCTGCCGCCGGACAGGCAGAAGTGCTCGCAATGCACCTTGCCTTTGATCTCGGCGCCGGCATCCAGCATGCGCGTGACGATGGTGGCGTCGAAATCGGGCACATAGCCTTCCAGCGTCGACGAGCCGTTGGTCATGGGCACGCCGGCCAGCATGATGTTGTCCTTCAGCGCGACGGTCTTGCCCTTGAGCTTGCCGCTGGCCGCGCCTTTCACGGTCGACTTGCGATACCAGGCGTTGCGCGGATTCTCCTCGGCCGACGGCCGATAGCCCGGCGTGCGCGGATATTTCACCTCGGGCACCTCGTCCGGCATCGCGGCAACGAGATTGTAGGCCTCGATCGAGCCCTGCATCAGGCCGCGGAACGAGGCGACATCGTCGTCGGTCAGCGAAAGGCCGCACTGCTCGGCGACGCTGCGAAGTTGGGCTGGCGTGGGAAGGACAACAGTCACGGCGCTCTCCTGAAGTTTCTTGAAACGATCCTCGAAACGATTCCCTGGAACGGTCCTCGAACGCGGCCGCCTTGGCGCGACGCACGCACCACCGGCCTTGCCCAAACATTCAAAACGGAAATATTTTCCTTTTCAAGTATTATTTTGCGATGGGGCGCGAGCGGATCGCCGCGCCGAGGTCAGAGCGGCTTGATCAGCTTGAAGTCGAGGCCATCGGCCGCGGCGAGATGCATCGGCATCCGCGCGCGCCCATCGCGGACTGTGACCGGACCGCGGGCGCCGCTGTAGACGATGTTGCGGCCGGCCACGAGCATCGGACCCATCGACAACGAGCCGGCCTTGTTCGCGACAGCCTCAAGGAAGCGCATGCCCTCGTAGCTCGACTGTCCGACCGACCCGATCGGCGGCGCATTCGGTCCGAACACCGCGTGATAACGGCTCTGGAAGTCGTCGTTGGCGCGCGCGCCGGTGCCGGTGAAATAGCCCGAGGCGCAGAACATGTTCTCGCTGTTGTCGGCGCCGATGCCGAGCAGCACGGTGTCGTCCATCGCGCCGGCAAGCCGCAGCGTGGTGGCGCCGAGGCCACACTCGCCGAAGGCGCGATTGAAGGTACTGCTGTCGGTTCCGATCAGTGAGATCAACACGACGTCGGGCTTCGCAGCGCGGATGCGCGCCAGATGCGGCTCGTGATTGTCCTCACCGAGGGGAACGAATTCCTCACCGACGACGTGGCCGCCGGTCTCCTTGATATAGTTCTTCACCGCGCGGTGCGATTGCCAGGGCCAGACGTAGTCGCTGCCGATCAGGTACCAGCGCTTGGCCTTCTTGACGTCGGCGAGCCAGTGGATCGAGGGGCGGCTCTGCCAGCGCGGCGTCTCGCCGATCGCCATCACGCCAGGCGTCCGCTCGCCGCCTTCGTAGACCGGCGTATAGATATAGGGGATACGATGACGCGTGGTGACATCTCGCAAGCCGACGCGGACCGCGCTGGTGTGCAGGCCGACGATCAGATCGACCTCGTCGAACGCAATCGCCTGCTCGGCGCGGTTCAGGACCTCATCGAGAGGCCCGCCGGCGTCGTAGACCGAAAGCTCGATCTCGCGGCCAAGGATACCACCGCGCTTGTTGATCTCGGCGACGGCGAGCTTCGCGCTATTGGTCGCGCAGGGTCCCCAGATCCCGGGCGAACCTGTGCAGCAGATGAAGCCGCCGACACGCAGCTTGTTGGCGCCCCGCCGCCTGAAGGACGCGTGATCGCTCGGCGACGACGCACCATCCGCCGCCGCGGAGGACAGATTCCTGAACAGCAAGGACGGCGGCAACGCCGGGCCGCCGTGAGCCGGGAAGTTCACCGTCGCGCGCACGCCAACTCCTGTCTGACACCAGACCTGAAAGCACATTGGGCAGGCGGCCGCGGCTTCCGCCCTTTTGTTGGGCAATGATCCTATTTTGAAAATATTGAATATTCAACAATTGAAGTGCATATAGATGCAGCATTGATTGCAAGACATTCACTCATTTGGGTCAAGACGAAGTCTTAGCCGTGGCAAAACCGTCGAAAGAAAACACCCCGATCACCGAACACCTCGCTTACCTGCTCGCGCAAGCCAACCGGGAAATCAACCGGCAGCTCGAGCTGCGGTTGAGCAAGGAGGGCGTGCCGGTCGAACAGTGGCGCATCCTGAAGGTGCTGTCGGATGGCAACGGCCATTCGATGGGCGAGCTTGCCGACGCCGTGCTGCTCAACCATCCGACGCTGACCAAGATGATCGACCGCATGGTCTCGGACACGCTGGTCTACCGCGTGCAGGATCCGGGCGACCGCCGCAAGGTCCTGATGTTCATCTCCGACCGCGGCAAGGTGCTGAGCCGGAAGCTCAACTCGCTGGCGGTGGACCAGGAGGAGCACATCCTGGAGAGCTACGGCGACAAGTCCACGAGCGAGCTGAAGAGGCTGCTGGAGAGCCTGATCGACAGCTCGAATTGAGAGGGGCGACTGGGCAGCTTGCTCCAGAACTAGTTCTTTTGCTTCCCAGCGTCCGGCGAGTTTGAATCGGCAGGGGGCAGGATCAGCGGCACTGAATCCGCCGTGTTGGAGCCGCAAGTGAATGGGCTGCTGCCATATTCTTGCACCACCGCATTCGACACTGCTTCGCACACGTATCGGTGCGGATGCCCGTTGCATCTTCTGACAAGAGCTGCGCCCAATGATGAGGTCGGCTTCATGCCGTTCTCGCTTGCGAGACGGTAGATGGCATCGAAGCATGCCTGATCGGCAAGCAGATCCGCACGATCGGATGCCGCAGCGGCAACAGGTGCAAGAACGATACTCAATATGAAGAGCATCCGCTTGAGTTTCGGCATCAACACGCCTCCAACGTGGCGCGCGCTGGCGGCACCGATGTAGCCATATTGCGAGCGGCCCCACGCGGGTCAAGCCGAAGTGCCGGCCGTGGCAAGACCGCCGAAGAAACTCCCGATCATCGAGGCATCTCGCCTACCTGGCGACACAATCCAGCCGCGAGACCGGCCAGCAGCGCGAATTGCGGTTGAGGCGATCGGCTCTTGCGTTTTGGCGCTTGCCGTCCATGTTGGAGCGACACAGCAACCAGGAGATCGCGGCATTGTCCATGTTGGCGAAGGCGCCTCATCGGGGCGGAGGTTGAGGCCGGCCATGACGTCTTTCTACGCCCCCCGTCATCTTGAACACATTGCCGGACTGGAAAAGCGCTTCGGGCCTGTCAGCGACGAGGTGGCAACGGCGCTGAGATCGCTGGTCCGGGTGATCTGCCAATATGAGGATCCCGTGGATGCGGCCCCCTTTCTCGAACGCTGCGTCTCGATCGTCGAAAGCCTGCATGGGCCAAGGTCCGTGCTACCCGACCTCGATAAGTGGATCGGTCACGCAGGTGGCGCCGACTTCGAGCATATCGAGCCGTTTCAGCTGCGGCGGCTGGCGATCAAGACCGAAATCTATGGCAAAGACAATCGAGAGGTTGCCGAGGAATGCGAGTCGCTCGGCATGGGTTACGCATCGAGCGGGGGATATGCGAAGGCCCGAGTGCTTCTGGAGCGAAGCATTTCCATCAAGGAAAAGATCCATGGCGCGCACAGCGCCGAGGTGGCAGCCGCGGTAGGCCTGCTCGCCGAGACGAGCGCGCGCCTGAAGAAGTGGGCTGATGCCAAAGCGGATCTCGAACGCAGCCTCAGCCTCAAACAGAAGATCTTCGGAAAGCGGAGTGAGGAGGTCGCGAGGTGCCTCCTTGCCACCGCGATTGTCCTCGCCAATGCGGGCACGCGGCAAAGATCTGGCAGCAGCCGGGAAAGCATCGATGAGGCCGTCGCCGCTTTCAAGCGTGGCCTCGGCATGCTGGAGAAGCGATTTGGACCTGATAGCCTGGAAGTGCAGGTCGCCCTCGAAGAGATGATACGCGCCTTTGTGGACTGCCGGCGATTCCGGGCGGCAGAGCCTCTGTTGCAACGTCTGCTTTCGGTATACGAGCGGACCTATGGCGAGGATGCGGCGGCCCTGCTCTGGATTCTCGCGGAGCTGGCCGTGGGATACGCGGATGCGGGATCGGATGCCACGGAGCCCGTGCTGGAGAGAGGCTTCGAACTGCTGCAGAATTTCCTCGACGCCAGGTCGCCGATCTTTCGCCACGAGATCATGGATTACGCCGGCAACAAGTCCGTACTCTATGGCGAAGGCGTGCTGGAAAAACTCGTTCAGGCGTCGGAGACGTTTCGCCGCAACCTGCGAAAAAGATGGAGCGCATCGCGCTAGATCTCACATGACGAGCTACATGGACCGAATTCGGAGATGCTATTGCTGCGGCAAGAGATCGGAGCATTGCGAGCTCATGGGCTCGAACTCTTGGGGCTCACCGGATCTCGATCAGCGCCCGCCGGGAATGTTCCGCGTCACCGTCGCGGACTGGCTGCAGGAATGTCCCTTTTGCGGCTACGTCGCGCCGAGCATCGACAAGGGCGACGCGAAGGCACGCAGCTTCGTCGATACGCCGGAATTCCAGGCCGCGTGCCTCGATCCTCTGGCCGACCCGGCCTCGCGCCGCTTCCTGGTTCGCGCGGCGCAGGACGCCTATTACGGCGACAGGAGATCCGCGTTCCTGAACACGCTCTGCGCCGCCTGGGTCGCGGATGACGACAAAGCTCAGTCGTCCGAAGCGCTCACGTTGCGGCTGCACGCGGCCGCGCATCTGGAAGGACGCCCGATCAAATCGATCGACACGCGCTTGCTGCTGCTCGACGTGCTTCGGCGAGCGCAACGCTGGGAAGCTGCCGAGGCATTGGCATCAGAACTGACCGCCGAGGATCTCGGATACCCTTTCGCGGACATCGTGGCCTTCCATCGCGGCAAGATCGAAGCGGGGGACAGCGGCCGCTTCACGATCGCACAGGCGCTCGAGCAAGCTGAAACGGAGGAGGATTTTTGAAATAGGCCCGCGCGGTGCAACGCCATTCCGGCTCGGCCGGCGCTTGCTCGGGCCGGACTTGACGGCGGCCTACCGGCTGCAAGCCTGGTTTCGAGCAGCCTCGGCCTTCCGCAAACGTCGCTGCTGAACCTCGACGAACTCCGGATCCAGCACGCACTGAACCTGATGCTGCTCGACGAAACCTAACAGCATCTGCTCGACCTTGACGAGCCCTCGCGCTGTCACGCAGCGGCTTGATGCATCGGCGCGGTTGAAGGCGTCCGTCGCCTGCTCGGCGCGGTCGTCCAGCCTGTGGTAGTCGTTCGGGCAGCCCGCATGGACGACGCCGCCACCAAGCAGCAAAGCCAGCATTGTGCCCAGGCTTGCCGGAAGGAATCGCGGCGTGAAATCTGTGAACCAGGATCGCTTTTGCGCCGGGGCGGCTTTCGTCATCAAATTTGCCTCCATATTCTCTGGAGCTTATTCTCTGGAGCTGCTGATTGTCCGGGGGCGGCGCATGGGGGCTCCTCTCGCAAGCTCATTCCGCTGCCGCGGTGCGGCATCCGTATAGGCCACTCGACCCATTTGATGCCGTCGTGGCAACCTGATTTCAAGGTTGGGGACCAATATGAGATTTCTGATCGCCGGTACATTGGTGCTGACGTCCATCCCGCCGGCCGGAGCCGCTCCACCATCGAGCTGTGCCGGCAAGTTCATCGGGGAGTGGCGGCATTCGGGCAGCGGCAACAGGGGCTCGATCATGGCCGACGGCCGGGCCCTGTGCAGCGAGCACCCTGCTTGCACGCAGGGCACCTGGACCTGCTCCGGCAACGTCCTGACCTACACCAATAGCCTGGGAACATGGGATTACACGCTTGCGCCGGACGGCAAGTCGATGTCGACCAATGGCGGCGCGGCGGTCGCGACCCGCATCGGGTCCGCGCCCGCAAGCGCTCGCTCGCGTGATCTCGGAACGGCGGCGAACGTCACCG
>NZ_JALBGZ010001429.1:0-663 GCF_023006515.1 Bradyrhizobium sp. PRIMUS42 | reverse complement strand
AGGCTTGCGCGGCTTCGCCGCCATGGCTTGGTCGACCCTCCGGGCAAGACTTTCGATAGTCTGTTCCTCGAAGATGGTCTTGATCGGCAGCGACACGCCGAGCGCGCGGGCGACGCGCGCCATGGCCTGGCCTGCCAGCAGCGAATGGCCGCCGAGGTCGAAGAAATTGTCGGTGACGCCGAGGCTTTCCACCTTGAGCAGGTCGATCCAGATGTCGGAGAGCACCTTTTCGGTGAAGCGCCGCGCCGGCACGGCTGCATCCGGTCCGGGTGCTTCCTGCTGCGCCGGCGCCAGCAGCGCGGACCGATCGATCTTGCCGTGGGCATTGAGCGGCACGTGATCCAGGAACAGGAATGCGGACGGAATGGCGTGGCCAGGCAGCCGGCTCTTCAGGAATTCGCGCAGCTCGCTGGCGCTGCTCCGGCTGTCGGGCCTTGCGGCGATATGGGCGATCAGCCTGACGTCGCCGCTCGCCTCGCGGCGCGGCTCGACGATGCCGGCCCGCACGCTGGGATGATCGGCAAGCGCGTTCTCGATCTCCTTGAGCTCGATACGGTAGCCGCGGACCTTGACCTGATGGTCGGCGCGGCCGAGGCATTCGATCGTGCCGTCCGCGCGGCGGCGGGCGAGGTCGCCGGTGCGGTAAAGCCGGCTGCCTGCCTG
>NZ_JALBGZ010001428.1:0-668 GCF_023006515.1 Bradyrhizobium sp. PRIMUS42 | reverse complement strand
ACGCCGCCGTCGCGGCGGTTGCGGACCCAGCCTTCGAGCCCGCTCGTTGTCGCCTGGTGCTCGACCCAGGCCCGATAGCCGACGCCCTGCACGCGCCCGCGGATCATGACCTGGAGAATAGCCCGGCTCATTTTTTCAATCCGAGGACGTCGGCGTTGCGCGCCTTGACATCGACCTCGCGCATGACGAGGGCCGTCAGCTCCGACGATGCGATCCCCCTAAGGCTTTTCGGCGGCGCGCCTTCGCGTAGCGCTCTCAGCGTCTCGTAGACCGCCTGCGTCGCGGCTGCGATCGGCGCATGACCCTGGAGCGCGATGCGTACGCGCTGACTGGCGAGGTAATCGAGCCCGTTCAAGTCCTCCGGCGCCCCGCCGAGCACGATCGGCAGGCGCGTCGCAGCGGTGATCGCCTCGAGCTCGGCGCGCGACTTGATGCCGGTGAAGAACAGCGCATCGACCCCGGCGGCTTCATATGCCCTAGCGCGGCGGATCGCGTCTTCGATCGAGGTGATCGAAGCAGCTCCCGTGCGGCCCATGATGACCAGCGAGCCATCGCTGCGGCCGCCGAGCGCGGCCTTCATCTTGCCGACGCCCTCCTCGAGCGAGATCAGCTGCGTCTTCGCCTCGCCAAAAGCGGCCGGCAGCAGCGTGTCCTCGATGGTGAGACCG
>NZ_JALBGZ010001427.1:0-668 GCF_023006515.1 Bradyrhizobium sp. PRIMUS42 | reverse complement strand
GCTGCGCCCGCCGCCACCGGGGCGCGAGGCCTCGCGGGCACGCTGGGCAGCCTCCGATTCGACCTTGCGAACGGCCTCCTCCAGCGACAACCTTTCACGGGTGATCTCGGATTCGGAAAGCGGCGGCTGCACACTGCGCAGCTGCGCGATCAAGGCCGTGCGCGCCCGCTCATAGAGCGCGCGACGGCTTTCGCCGGGAGCGTTCGGGTCCAGGGCGGCAATAGCGCGGGCGATCAGCGGATAGTAATCAGCCATTTCAACTCAACTATACGCGCGTCCCGGTAAGATATCGTTAAGCCTCAAACGGATTTTGCACCAGGATAGTATCTTCGCGTTCGGGGCTGGTGGAAAGCAGCGCAACCGGGCACCCCACCAATTCCTCGATCCGCCGGACATATTTGATGGCCTGGGCCGGCAGGTCGGCCCAGGACCGCGCATTGGCGGTCGGCTCCTTCCAGCCCTCGATGGTCTCGTAGATCGGCTCGACCCGGGCCTGGGCGCCCTCGCCGGCGGGGAAGTGGTCGATCTCCTTGCCGTCGAGCTTGTAGCCGGTGCAGACCTCGATCGTGTCGAAGCCGTCGAGGATGTCGAGCTTGGTCAGCGCCAGGCCGTTGATGCCGCAGGTCCGGACCGCCTGGCGGACCAGCACGGCGTCGAACCAGCCGCAG
>NZ_JALBGZ010001426.1:0-669 GCF_023006515.1 Bradyrhizobium sp. PRIMUS42 | reverse complement strand
TAGATCGCGCCCGTGGCGATGCCGGCCAGGACCTGGTTGGTGAACAGCTCCATTGTCCCGGCTCCCTCAGTAACCCAGATAGGATTTGCGGATTTCTTCGTTGTTCGCGATGTCCTTGGCCTTGCCCGACATCACGATGCGGCCGGTCTCGATCACATAGGCCTGGTCGGCGAGCTCGAGCGCGAGCTGGGCGTTCTGCTCGACCACCAGGATCGACACCTTGTCCTCGCGGTTGATCTTGCCGAGAATGCCGAACAGGTCGCGCACCACCAGCGGCGCAAGTCCGAAGGACGGCTCGTCGAGCAGCATCAGCCGCGGCCGCAGCATCAGCGCGCGGGCGACCGCAAGCATCTGCTGCTCGCCGCCGGACAGTGTGCCGGCCTGCTGGGTGTGGCGCTGCTTCAGCACCGGGAAATGCGCGTACATCCGCTCGATGTCGGAGACGATGCCGGCGCTGTCCTTGCGGGTGATGGCCCCGAGCTGGAGATTCTCCTCCACCGTCATGGTGGTGAAGGTGCCGCGGCCCTGCGGCACGTGGGCGATGCCGAACCGCACGATGCTCTCGGTCGAGCGGTTGTTGAGCGGCTTGCCGTCGAACTCGATGCCGCCGGTGGAGCGCACCATGTTGCAGATCGCGCGCAGCGTGGTGGTCTTGCCGGCGCCGTTGGC
>NZ_JALBGZ010001425.1:0-670 GCF_023006515.1 Bradyrhizobium sp. PRIMUS42 | reverse complement strand
AGCCTGGCGTGAGCGGCGGCGACCTCGCGGGCCTCGCCTTCGAGATCGGCGCCGAGATCGATCGTCTCGTAGCCGGATTCGCGCGCGAGCCTCACCGCGGCGTCGAGCGACTGCTTGGGCCGCGCGATCAATTCGAAGGACGCCCGTGCGAAGGCGGCATCATCAGGCTTGCAGCTTTCGTTGCGTTCGTCCTCGAGCGCGCGGCGCACCGCGTCGTCGATGGCGAGCTTGTATTTCGCGACGATGGCGCGCGCATCGGCCAGCGTGGTCGGATCGGGGACGGTGGGACCGGAGGCGATCGCGGATGGGTCGTCATGCGGCACGTCCGAGATCGCGAGCGTTACGATCCCGGCGGCATTCTTGCCGGCGCGGGCGAGACGGCCGCCCTTGATCCGCGACAGATGTTTCCTCACCGTGTTCATCTCGCCGATCGGCGCACCCGAGCGCAGCAGCGCCTTGTTGACCGCCTGCTTCTGCGCAAAGCTGATGCCGTCGCTCGGTGCGATCCAGTTCGCAGAGCCGCCGCCGGTGAGCAGCACCAGGAGCAGATCGTCCGGTCCGGCTTCGGCAGCGAGCGCGAGCGTGTCGGCTGCGCCCTTGAGGCCGGCCTCATCCGGCACGGGATGTCCGGCTTCGACGACGCGGATGCGCCGCGTCGGCACGCCGTAGC
>NZ_JALBGZ010001424.1:0-674 GCF_023006515.1 Bradyrhizobium sp. PRIMUS42 | reverse complement strand
AATCCGGCAGCCGCTCCAGCGCGGCGCGCGCGGTGCCGAAATGATCGACCAGCGAGCGGAAGGTGCGCGGCCCGACATTGTCGGAGCGGATCAGCCGCAGGCGGTCGATCCGCTCGGCCTCGGTCAGCTCCACGCTCGGATTGATGGCGTCCACGGCGTCTCCTTGCAGGCGCAGCATGGAACAACCTGAGGGCGTTGCGCAACAGGGACGTGCGCTTGCGCGACTTCGCCCCGATGCTAAAAGCGATCCCAATAAGAAGGACGTTGCCATGATCTCACTCGCCGATCTCCAGCGCCGCATCGAAGCCGGCGAGTTGTCGCCAGATGCCGCCATCGCGCAATCGCACGCGGTGATCGAGTCCAAAGAGAAGGACGTCCGCGCCTTCGTCCGCCACGACAAGTCGGCAAGAGCGCAAGCCTCGGGTCCGCTACGCGGCATTGCGGTCGGCATCAAGGACATCATCGACACCGCCAATATGCCGACCGAGATGGGCTCGGAGATCTATCGCGGCTGGCAGCCGCGCTCGGACGCGCCTGTGGTGATGATGCTGAAGCGGGCGGGAGCCACCATCATCGGCAAGACCACGACGACCGCGTTCGCCTCGCGCGATCCGACGCCGACGCTCAATCCGCACAATCTCGGCCATTCGCCGGGCGGCTCGTCCGCGGGTTCG
>NZ_JALBGZ010001423.1:0-675 GCF_023006515.1 Bradyrhizobium sp. PRIMUS42 | reverse complement strand
AGGCTGACCTTGGCGAGCGCATCATGCGCGCGCTGATCCTGCGCCGGGTCAATCTGATCCAGGGCGGCGTCGGCGGCCCGGTGCTGATCGGTCCGTCGCACTCGGCCGGCGTCGTCCGGCTGCAGGGTTTTCTCACCCGCAACGGCCAGCCGCATCATCTGCTCGATCCCGCGCACGACCGCGACGCCGCCGAATTGATCGCGCGCTATTCGCCCAAGCCTCAGGATTGGCCGCTGGTCGTCGCCGCAAGCGGCGCGGTGCTGCGCAACCCCAACGAGACCGAGCTTGCGCGCGCCATCGGCATGATCGGCGGGGCAAAGGACGACCGCATCTATGACGTCGCTGTCGTCGGCTGCGGACCGGCCGGCCTTGCCACCGCCGTGTATGCGGCGTCGGAAGGATTGTCCGTTGCCGTGCTCGACATCCGCGCCTTCGGCGGCCAGGCCGGCGCCAGCGCGCGCATCGAGAACTATCTGGGCTTTCCGACCGGCATTTCCGGCCAGGCCCTGACCGCGCGCGCCTTCACCCAGGCGCAAAAATTCGGTGCCGACATCATGATCCCGGTTACGGTGAAGTCGCTCGACTGCACGCGCAAGGACGGCGCGTTCTCGGTGGCGCTCGACGGCTGCGATCCCTTGCGCTCGCGGGCGGTCGTGGTCGCGAGCGGTGCGCGCT
>NZ_JALBGZ010001422.1:0-675 GCF_023006515.1 Bradyrhizobium sp. PRIMUS42 | reverse complement strand
GACCGCCGGTGGCGATCGGCGTTGCGGTTCCAGCGGCCACTTGCAGCGCTGGCGCGGTGCCGCAATGAATGGTTTCGCCGTTCAGCCCAAGGCGAACAGGCTTGCCTTCGCCCGCCGCGACGACATCCGCCGAACGCACGGCGAAGCCGTCGACATTGGAGCGGTCAAATGGGGGAACATCGATCGGCGCCGTGACGTCTTCGGCGAGCGCCGCACCGAGTGCATCGGCGAGCTTGCGCACCTCGCTCGGAATCGGGCGCGGGAACAGCGCCGCCTCGAAGCGTGCCAGCGCTTCCTCCCGCGACAGGACCTTGAGGAACTGCTCCTGTTCGAGCGCGCTGCGCTCTTGCGATCGCGGAATCATCGTCATGCCGGAACCCATATCATGCCCACATCAGATAGGCATCGACCGACGTGCCCGCCGCAAATCCCTCATGGCTGGCGGGGATGAGCAGCCATGCATCGGCACGGGCAATCGCCTGGAGCGGCCATTCGCCCACGGCAAGCGGCATCCACACACGATGTTCCAGAGACAGCAGAGCCATTTCGGCGATGCCGACACTGGAGGCGATTTTGCGCGCAAGCGGCAGGACCGTCTGTCGGCGCGGCCGGCGCGCGGACAAATGGTCGACGAGCGGCAGCACGAGCGCGAGCCAGACCGCAAGCGCCTGATCG
>NZ_JALBGZ010001421.1:0-677 GCF_023006515.1 Bradyrhizobium sp. PRIMUS42 | reverse complement strand
CGCCGGTTCGCCGCGGCCGAAGGCGTGGCCGACCCGCACCGTCGCCGCCATGCCGATGCCGAGCGGCACCATGAACAGCACGGCGGTGATCTGCAGCGCGATCTGATGCGCGGCAATCGCGGCAGTCGAGATCAATCCCATCAGCAGCGCGGCCGAGGAGAACAGGCCATATTCCAGCAGCAGCGAAAACGAGATCGGCGCGCCGATCGCGATCAGCTGGCGCATCAGTGGCCAGTCGATCCGCCAGAAGCGGGCGAGCGGGCGGTAGTCCGAAAACGGCTTGCGCAGCCCCGCGATGGCGAGCACCGCGACGAACGTGCCGAGGTTGACCATCGTGGTCGCAAATCCCGCGCCGAACAGGCCGAGCTCCGGCAGGCCGAACAGACCGTGGATCAGGGCATAGACCAGCGCGGCATTGACCGGGATCGCCGCGAGCGTGATCCACAGCGGCGGCTGCGGCCGGTTCACCGCGCTCATCATGCTGCGCACCGCAATGAAGCCGAGTGCCGGCGCGATGCCCCAGGCGAGGCCATTCAGATAGCGCTGGGCAAGCGCGGCGGACTGCGGCGCCTGTCCGAGCGCGAGCAGGATCTGCTCGCCGTAGAGCGGCGAGGCCATCATCGGCAGCGAGATCAACAGCGCGACCCACAGCCCGACGCGCAAGGAGCGGCGGATCA
>NZ_JALBGZ010001420.1:0-678 GCF_023006515.1 Bradyrhizobium sp. PRIMUS42 | reverse complement strand
CGCTCGGCCACGACAAGGACGCGCTCGACGATTACGGGCTAGCGGTCGCCTCGGCCGATCGGTCGGCTGCGGCCGAGGCCAAGCAGCTCGAGGTCGCGCTGCGGCAGAAGCGCGACGAGATCGGCAAGGAAGACGCGCTGCGCGAGCTCGAGACCCTGTCGATGACCTGGCGCGGCGACGCGATCGAGGTCAAGACGCTGCAGATGCTGTCGCGGCTGTATGCCGAGAACGGGCGCTACCGGGACGCGCTCACCGCCGCGCGCACCGCGACCAAACTCCAGCCGAACGCTGAAGCCTCGCGTCAGGCGCAGGATCTCGCCTCCGAGCTGTTCACGCAAATCTTCCTGGGACCGAAGGGTGACGAGCTGCCGCCGGTCGAGGCGCTCGGGATGTTCTACGAGTTCCGCGAACTGACGCCGATCGGCCGCCGCGGCGACGAGCTGATCCGCCGTCTCGCCGACCGTCTCGCCTCGATCGATCTGCTCGATCAGGCCGCCGAGCTGCTGCAATATCAGGTCGATCATCGCCTCGAAGGCGCAGCGCGCGCCCAGGTCGCCGCGCGCCTCTCCATGATCTATCTCGCCAACCGCAAGCCCGACATGGCGATCACCGCGCTGCGCGCGAGCCGCATCAGCGATCTCTCCGGCGAGCTCAGGCAGCAGCGCCTGCTGCTGGAAG
>NZ_JALBGZ010000141.1:0-11146 GCF_023006515.1 Bradyrhizobium sp. PRIMUS42 | reverse complement strand
GGTGAGCACGTCGATCTTGCGCTGTGCGGCCAGAAGGCCGGATTTCGCGTGCTGCAATTGCGCGCTGCTGGCGCGCAGCGCCGCGTCGGTCTGCTGCGCGCGCTGGATGGTGCCGGAGCCCGACTTCATCAGGTCGTCGTAGCGGGCGCGCTCCTCCTTAGCGAATTTCAGATTGGCGTCGGCCGCGGTGACATCGGCCGTGCTTTGCTCGATGATCGGCTGCTGCAGTTCGAGCTGGGCATCGATATTGCGCACCGAAGCTTCGCCGGCGGAGACATCGGCGCGTGCCTGGTCGAGGGCAGCCTTGAAATCGCGGTCGTCGATCTTGGCCAGCGCCTGGCCTGCCCGAACGGTCTCGTTGTCGCCGACCAGCACCTTTGCGATGTAACCGGATACCTTTGGCGCGATGATCGTGGAGTCGGCCTTCACATAGGCATCGTCGGTGGATTCGAGGTAGCGGCCCGTCTTCAGGTAATCGTAGCCATAGTCGCCGGCCACCGCGATGCCGATCGCCAGCGCCAGCCCGATCGCTGCTCGTCTGATCACCTGCCGGGATGGGTACAGGCCGATTTTGTTATTAGTTTCAGAGATATAAGAAGCTTTCGACATGGCATCCTCGGATTTCCCAGACGCCCGCTCAGAATCGTGCGCTGTTAAACCCCGAAATGCGCTGTCCCGGTCGTTGTGATAATCTTGGAATTTGTGAAAGCATTATCCAGCAATAGCGGATAATCAGAGCCTGTCGCCATGGATCGCTTCACCAGCCTCACCGCCTTCGTCCACGTGGTCGAAAACGGCGGCTTTTCCGCCGCCGCCCGCCGGCTCAACATGTCGACGACCATGGTGAGCACCCACGTCCAGGCGCTGGAGGACCGGCTCGGCGTGCGCCTGCTCAACCGCACCACGCGGAAGGTGAGCCTCACCGAAATCGGCAAGGCCTATTACGACCGCTCGACCCAGATCCTCGCCGATCTCGAACAGGCCGACGACATCGCGAGCGAATTGCAATCGGTGCCGCGCGGCACATTGCGCATCCACGTCGCCACGCACATGGTGCCCTTCGTCGCGCCCGTTGCGGCAAAACTCCTGTCGGCCTATCCGGAGCTCAAGATCGATCTGCGCATGGGCGAAGCCGAGGTCGATCTCATCGAGGAGGGCTATGACGTCGCTCTGCGTATGACCTCGCCGCCGGACTCGAGTCTGATCGTCCGTAGCCTCGCCACCTGGCGCCACGTGCTGTGCTGCTCGCATGACTATCTCGAAAGGCATGGCCGTGTGCAGAAGCTCGACGAGCTCGCCGCGCACAATTGCGCTCGGCACCTGAACTATCCCTTCGGCGACGATTGGCGCTTCTTCGACCGCAAGGGCTCGCCGGCATCGGTGCGCGTTTCCGGCAGCTTCATCACCAACAGCGGCGAAGCGTTGCGGAAGGTGGCGCTGGAGGGCGCGGCCGTCTGCCTGATGGCCGGCTTTCTTGTACAGGGCGATCTCGACGCTGGGCACCTCGTTCGGCTGCTGCCCGAATACCGCCCGGTCGAGATGTCGATGAACGCGGTCTACCCGCACCGGCATCATCTGTCGGCGAAGGTCCGGACCTTCATCGACATGCTCGTGCACCACAGCGCCGAGCAGCAGAAGCTGATCAACCCGTATTCATGAGCACTTTCGCCGGCGACTCCATGTCCCTCAGAAAGTGAGTTGACATCGCCGGGGCATCTGGAACAATACAACCTAAGATATGAGTGATCCATTTTGGACCGAAGTGGTTCGGCCCGATCCAGTTTCTTCGATGTGACGTTTCGTTCAGGCCGGCTTTCGGCCCTCTGCTTCTCCAGCTCCTGCTTTTCCATGTTTGACGCATCGACAGGCGGCAGGCAGATCGACGTTCGATTGCGTGAGAGCGTCGTAGGATTCGGCGGCATCATATTGCGGTGAAGCTGGACGGCTTGCCATATCTGAATCGACAACCGCTGAAGGGAGCTTCGATGACCCTCGCCAGAACGGGATGGATTGCGGCTTTGCTGCTTGGCCTCATGGCGGCGGGCGGCGTGCAACCTTCTCCTGCCGCGGCCGACGATGCGTGGCCGGTCAACAAAAGGCTGATCGGTGAGGACGGCGACAAGTCCAAGGATGTCAGCGGCATCGCCTGCACGATCCCGGATGGGTTTCCCCGTTCGTGCCTCGTCATCGACGACAATCTTCAGGACGCCCAATACGTGGAATTAACCGAGGGCAAGCTTGTCGCCGGCAGCCCGGTCAAGTTGATCGACAACACGTTCAAGGACAAAGCGCTCGAGCTCGATGGTGAGGGCGTCGCCTTCTCCGGAGGGTACTTTTACGTCATCGGCTCGCATGGCCATCCGCGAGACAAGGACCACAAGCTTGATCCTAAGAAAGATGCCGACAAGATTCAGGCGAAGATCGCCGCAAGCAGCCAGATCGTCCGGTTCCGCACGACCGGTGAAGACGGCAGCGCGTCAGGCCTCGAGCGCACGCCGAGACTGAGAGACGTCATTGCGAGCGATCCGGCACTTCTCCCCTTCGTGGATATGCGGCTGGAGACCAACGGGCTGACGATCGAAGGCGTGGCGATCAAGGACGATCGGACGCTGCTCGCAGGATTCCGGGGCCCCGTGCTGAACGGAAAATGCGCCGTCGTTCTGTCGGTCGAGGTGGCTTCCTTGTTTGGTAATGGCAAGAGCTCGGATCACCGCCTGTACCGGCTGCCGCTCGGCGACGGCCGCGGCGTGCGCGATCTCGCGCCATTCGGGGATCGCATCCCCGTTTTGGCAGGTCCGGCTGCGGATGGACCCGGGTCCTATGCCGTCTACGCATGGGACGGCGCGTCAGAGTCCGTCGAGCTCTTGAAGGACTTGCCGTTTGATCCGAAGCGAAAGCCGGAGGGACTCCTGCCGCTGGACAAGACGTCAACCGGACTACGTGTCCTGATCGTGTTCGACGGCGACAAGGAAGGTGCGCCCACCCCGATCGAAATATCGGGATCGGGGCCGCGATCTTCATCGTGTCCCGCCGGCTAGGCGTTTTGAACGCCCGCGCCCTCGCACTGTTCTTCAACCGGTGGCGCGCATCTTTGCCGGCGATGGCGTGTGGAGTTCATTCAGCAGCCGCTCGACCTCGGTCTTCACCTTCCCGATCGCGGTGTCCTTGACCGGCCCGTAGCCGCGGATCTCCATCGGCGCCTTTGCAATTGCGATGAGATCCGGAAGAGGCGCCGTATCGAGCGCGCCGAGCATTCGTTCGATCAGGCCTTCATACCACGCGATCAGTTCGCGCTCGGTGCGCCGTTCCGCGGTGTAACCGAACGGATCGAACGGCGTTCCGCGCAGCGCCTTCAGGCGCGCGAGCATGGTGAGAGGCGTCTGGATCCACTGACTGAAGGCGCGTTTGCGCGGGCGTCCACGGGCGTCGCGCCGCGACGGCAGGAACGGTGGGGCGAGGTGATATTGGATTTTGAAGCCATCCTCGAATTCGCGTTTCAGTTCATCAAGGAATCCGCCTTGCATGTGCAGCCGCGCCACCTCGTACTCGTCCTTGTAGGCCATCAGCTTGAACAGGGCGCGTGCGACTGCCTCGGTCAGAGCCTCGCCGTTTTTCAGAACGGCTTCGGCACCGCGGACCCTTGCGAGGATCGTCCGGTAGCGTGCCGCATAGGCGCTGTCCTGATAGGCGGCGAGAAAGTCGGCGCGACGATCGATGATCTGATCGAGCGTCTCCGCTGCGAGCGCTTCGTTCCCCTTCGGCAGGAAGTCCGGATCCGAAGCCGCAATCCGGCCCCAGGCAAAGGCCTGCTTGTTGTGCTCGACGGCGACGCCGTTGAGCTCGATCGCACGCAGCAGCGCTGCAAGCGAAATCGGGACCAGCCCGCGCTGCCAGGCAAAACCGAGCATGATGATATTGGCATAGACGGCATCGCCGAGCAGCCGTTCGGCCAGCGCGTTGGCATTGATCGTGCCGAGATTGTCTTGACCGACGACCCAGCCGATCGCGCGCAGGCGGGCGGGGGAGGCGAGGTCGGCGTCGCGGAAACGGACGACGTCGCCGGTCGGCATCTCCGCAGTATTGACCGCGGCCCGCGTGCCCTTCCGGAAGGTGCCGGACGCTTTTGGCGAAGAGCTGACGACGAGATCGCAGCCGATCAGCGCATCGGCCGCACCCTGGTCGATACGCACCTGGTGCAGGGCCTCGGGACTTGGTGCAAGCCGGAGATAGCTCAGCACAGGCCCGAACTTCTGCGCAAAGCCGGTGAAGTCGAGCACCGAGACGCCGCGACCTTCGAGGTGTGCGGCCATGCCGATCAGCGCGCCGACGGTGATCACGCCGGTGCCGCCGACGCCGGTCACCAGCAGATCGTAGGGACGCTCGAGCGCTGCGGTTGCGGGCGGGGGAAGCGTTGCGGCGTGGCCTACCGCGTCGATCTGGCTCGCGCTCTTCTTCCGGCGCGTGGCGCCTTCGACGGTGACGAAGCTTGGGCAAAAGCCGTTGAGGCAGGAAAAATCCTTGTTGCAGGACGAGAGGTTGATCTGCCGCTTGCGGCCGAACAATGTCTCCTTCGGCTCGACGCTGAGGCAGTTGGATTCCACGGAGCAGTCGCCGCAGCCTTCACAGACAAGATCGTTGATATAGGCGAAGCGCTTGGGGTCGGCCATCTGCCCGCGCTTGCGCCGGCGTCGCTTCTCCGTGGCGCAGGTCTGCTGATAGATCAGGACCGAAACGCCGGAGACCTCGCGCAACTCACGCTGCACGGCATCCATCTCCTCGCGGGGATGGATGGTGACGCCGGCTGGCAGGTCGGCAGGCGAGAACTGTGCGGGATCATCCGACACCAGCGCGATGCGCGTCACGCCTTCGGCGCGGACGCTGTGCGCGATCGCCTGGACGCTGACGGGACCGTCGACCGGCTGGCCGCCGGTCATGGCGACGGCATCGTTGAACAGGATTTTGTAGGTGATATTGGCCTTGGCCGCGATCGCCTGCCGGATCGCCATCGAGCCGGAGTGGTAGTAGGTGCCTTCGCCGAGGTTCTGGAAAATGTGCTTATGGCCGGTGAATCTCGACGAAGCCGCCCAATTCACGCCTTCACCGCCCATCTGGATCAGAGACGAGGTCTCGCGGTCCATCCAGCTCGCCATGAAATGGCAGCCGATGCCGGCCAGTGCCTTCGATCCCTCAGGCACCTTCGTCGAAATGTTGTGCGGGCAACCCGAGCAGAAATACGGCGTGCGCGTTGCGCCTGAGACGTTGATGGTGCGTGCTGCCTCCGGCAGAAGCGCAGCCGCGCGTGCGGCGAGATTGAGGCCCGGGAACATCGGATCGAGCCGGCGCGCCAGCACGCCCGCCAGCGCGCGCGGCGACAATTCGCCGATCCAGGAAATCAGCCGCGCGCCGGTCTCGTCGTGCTTGCCCACCATGCGTTCGGGTTTGCTGCCGGGATAGTCATAGAAATATTCCTTGAACTGGCTCTCGATGATGCCGCGTTTCTCCTCGACCACGAGGATCTCGCGCTTGCCCTTCACGAAATCCATGGCGTCATGCAACGCCAGCGGCCAGACCATGCCGACCTTGTAGACGTCGATCCCGATGCTGCGGCAGGCGGCCTCATCAAGGCCCATCAGCCGCAGCGCCTCCATCAAATCGAGATGCGCCTTGCCCGTGGTGACGATGCCGTAGGTCGCGTCCGGGATGTCGTAGATGTGGCGATCGATCGGGTTGGCCTTGGCGAAGGCATAGACGGCGTGCTTCTTCGCTTCCAGCCGCTCCTCGATCTGTGGGCCCGGCAGGTCGGGCCAGCGATAGTGCAGGCCGCCTGGCGGCGGCGTGAAGTCGGGTATGCGGAAGCTTCGGGGCGAGCCCAACTCGACGGAGGCGCCCGATTCGACGATCTCCGAGACCGCCTTGAAGCCGACCCACATGCCGGAGAAGCGGCTCAGCGCGTAGCCGTACTCGCCGAATTCGAGATATTCGCCGACGCTTGCCGGATGCAGCGTCGGCATGAACCAGCTCATGAAGGCGACGTCGGACTGGTGCGGCATCGAGGAGGAGACACAGCCATGGTCGTCGCCGGCGACCACCAGCACGCCGCCATGCGGCGACGAACCATAGGCATTGCCGTGCTTGAGCGCATCGCCGGAGCGATCGACGCCCGGGCCCTTGCCGTACCAGAGCCCGAACACGCCATCGACCTCGCGGTCGCCTTGCGTTTCGACCTGCTGCGAGCCGAGTACCGCGGTCGCAGCGAGGTCCTCGTTCACTGCGGGGAGGAATTCGATGCGGTCTCGCTTCAACCGCTCCTGGATGCGCCACAGTTCGAGATCGACGCCGCCGAGCGGCGAGCCGCGATAGCCGGAGATGAAACCAGCGGTGTTCAGCCCACGCGCGCGGTCGCGCCTCGCCTGGTCGAGCGCGATGCGAACGATGGCCTGCGTCCCCGTGAGGAAGACACGGCCGTGTTCGCGATCGTAGCGATCGGCCAGTTCATAGGGGTCGAGTGACGGAATGGCGTCCATGCGGACCTCCCGCGGCACCTGCATGGGGGCAGGTTAGGCCCGGGCGGCTGGTAGGTCTTACCTATCTTTCCTGACAGACCGGCTATTCTGGTAGATTTGCCCGATTTGTCCTATAATTCGGTAGAACAATCCGATTTGGTGAAATCCATGATTGAAGAGCAGGACACGCGGATTCTTGCGCACCTCCAGAAGGACGGTCGCGCCACCAACCAGCAACTGGCGGACGAGGTCGGCATGTCCACCTCGGCCTGCTGGCGGCGGGTGCGCGCGCTGGAGGAGGCCGGGGTCATTCAGGGCTACGCGGCGATGGTCGCGCGCGAGCAGGCGGGCTTTGCGATGTCGGCCATCCTCCACGTCTCACTGGAGCGGCACGACGCCAAATTCGTCGACGAGTTTGTGTCCCGCGTCACCAAGCGGCGCGAGGTGCTGGAGTGCTTTGCGACCACGGGCGATGCTGATTATCATCTGCGCGTCGTCGTGCAGGACATGGCGGCCTACAACCGTTTCCTCGACGAGTTCATGTTCCGCATCCCCGGCATCCGTTACGTCCGCAGCAATGTGGTGCTGAAGGAGATCAAGACCGGCGTGGCGTTGCCGTTTTGACATGACATACGGGAAGTGCCGTAGGGTGGGCAAAGGCGCTCTTGCGCCGTGCCCACCATCTCGCCTCGATTTGCGAAGGTGGTGGGCACGCTTCGTGTCCACCCTACGGCAGCGGTGCTTACCGCTGCTCCCGCACAAACCTGTTCCGCAACGTCCCGACGCCGGTGATGTCGATCTCCACGACGTCACCGTGCTTGATGTCAGGGGACGCGCCGTCGGTGCCCATCCAGATCACATCGCCGGGCCACAGCGTAAAATACTTCGTCAACTCGACCAGGAAGGGCACCACGCCGAAGATCATGTCGGCGGTAGCGAAGCGGTTGGTTTCCTTGCCGTTGACCCGAACGATCGTTTCCATCTTGTCGAGATCGGCCTCGGTCTCGATCCACGGTCCCATCGGCTTGAACGTGTCGGCGTTCTTCGAGCGCCACAGGCCGCGATCGGCCTTCTGCCAGCTTCGCTCGCTGACGTCGTTGCCGACGGTGTAGCCGAACACGCAATCCATCGCGTCCGCTGCGGTGAGATGCTTCACCTTCTTGCCGATGACGACGACGAGCTCGCCCTCATAATGGATCTTCTCCGTGGCGAAGGAGGGGATCACCACGTTCTCGTCATGCGCGATCAGCGCGTTCTGGGCGCGATAGCCGATCTCGGGACGGTCTGGCACGGCCGGCACGGTGCCGGCCTTGTCGGCGGCTTCCTTCAAGTGCTTGAGGTAATTGAGACCGACGCAATAGAAGGTACGCGGGATCAGCGGCAGTTCGATCTTCACCTGCGCCAGCGGATGCGTGCGCGAAGTGCGTTGCCATTCGCCGAAGGGATCGCCGTCGACTGCGATGACCCGGTCGCCTTCGACGATTCCCCAACACGTCTTGTCCGAGGCGGTAAATTTCAGCCAGCGCATGTCGTACCCTCGTTATTATTCCGCGGCATCGCGGGGCGGCAGCTTCCAGGCGCGTGCCGCGGGCCGCTTCAGTCCGAGATTTTCGCGTAGCGTCTTGCCGCGATAGTCCCTCTGGAACAGGCCGCGGCGCTGCAGCTCCGGTACGATATGTTGTACGAAATCGGCGTAGGAGCCGGGCACGTAAGTCGCGGCGATGACAAAACCGTCGCAGCCGCGCTCGATGAACATCTCCTCCAGTTTGTCCGCGATCTCCTTGGGTCCGCCGACCATTGCGTCCTGGACCTGGCCGCGGCCGGAGAAGGTGACGAAGTCCCGCGCGCTCGGATTGCTCTTGCCGGAAGCCTTCAGCACGCCGTCGCGAATGCCCAGAATACCCTGCATGCTCTTCAACTCGTCCGTGGTCAGCGGCTCGTCGAGGTCCTTGGAGGCGAAATCATAGTTGAGCGCTTCGGCGAGCAGCGACAGCGCGTCGATCTGCAGCGGCAGCTTGTTGATCAGCGCCATCTTGTCCTCGGCCTCGGTTTTGGTGGCAGCGCAGACCGGCGTCGTCAGATTGCAGAGGAACATCTGGTCGGGATCGCGGCCAGCCTTGGCGGCTTCGTTACGCACGGATGCATAGCCTTCCTTGGCCGCGCCGAGATTGCGCGCGGCGGTGAAGATCACCTCGCCCCATCGCCCGGCAAAGCGCTGGCCGCGGCCGGATGCGCCGGCCTGGATGATCACGGGATGGCCCTGATCCGAGCGCGGAACGGTGAACGGCCCGCGCGACTTGAAGGCGGGTCCCTTGTGGTCGAGCCGCTTCACCTTGGTCGGATCAGCAAAGCGGCCGCTTTGCTTGTCCATGATGAGCGCACCGTCTTCCCAGGTGTCCCAATGACCGAGCACCACTTCCATGAACTCGTCGGCGCGGTCATAGCGGGAATCGTGCTCGGGATGCGAATCCCGGCCCATGTTGAGAGCTTCACCGTCATTGAGCGAGGTGACGACGTTCCAGCCCGCGCGTCCCCCCGACATCAGGTCGAGCGTTGCGAAGCGGCGCGCGACGTCGAACGGTTCGTAATAGGTGGTCGAGCAGGTCGCGCCAAGGCCGAGCTTCTCGGTGACCATGCCCATCGTGGTCAGCACGATCAGCGGATCCATCTTCACGCAGCGGATGCCGTATTCGACGGTGTGGGCGTGATCGTTGCCGTAGCGGTCTGGCATTGCCAGGCGATCGTCGAAGAAGGCCATGTGGAATTTGCCGGCTTCGAGGATCTTGGCGATCTCCTGATAATAGTCCGCTGACATCGAATCGTCGCGCGAGTCCGGATGGCGCCAGGAGCTCGGCAAATTGGTGCAGTTCTGCGCCTGGAGGAAGCCGACCAGGATCATCTGTCGCGTCATGCTGTTCTCCAAATTCCGTCAGGCCAGATCGAGCACTGTTTCGAGCCGGTACTCCCGCGCCAGCACACGCAGCTTTTCCCAGGTCGCATCCTCGACCTCGATGCCGTCGCGCAGGCGCTGCTGTTCGCGCAGGCCTTCGATCTCGCCGGGATAGAACACGCCGTTACTGCCCTCGGACGGCGGCGTCGATTTCAGATAACGCGCGAATTCGGCGACCTCGCGCTTGAACTCCTTCAGCGGGCGGAATGCGGCGACGTTGAACACGGCCATGAAGCATCCGTCGTTGTGTCGCCCCGTGGGCTCGACGCCGAAGCCGAGGCCGGTGAGCAGGCCGCACAGCACCTCGACCATGGCGGCAAGACCGCTGCCCTTGTAACCCTCGGTGCCGCCGAGCGGCAGCAGCGCGCCGCCCTTGCGATATTGGGTCGGATCAGTGGTGTGACGTCCCTCGGCATCGATGATCCAGCCCGCCGGGATCTCCTCACCGCGCGCGACCGCAAGCTGGATCTTGCCGGCTGCGACCGCCGAGGTCGCCATATCGAGATAGAACGGCGCATCGAGATCGGACGGCACCGCGATCGAGATCGGGTTGGTGCCGAGCCGGGCCTCCTTGCCGCCGAACGGCGCCACATGCTTCGGCGAGCGGCCGGAATCCGCCGTCGCGATCCCGATCATGCCTTCGCGCATCGCCATCAGCGGATAGGCGGCGAGGCGACCGACATGGCTCTGCCGGAACACCGTGCAGGCGGCGACGTTGGCCGTCTTCGCCTTCTCGATCGTCAGCGCCATCGCCCTGGCGTTGACGTGGAAGCCAAATCCCCAATGGCCGTCGATCACGGTCGTGGTCGGCGACTCCTGGACGATGGTCCATTGGGCGCCGGGGACGATGTGCCCGGCCTTGATCCGGTCGATATAGGTGGGAACAGCGATCACGCCGTGCGAGTCATGACCGGCGAGATTGGCGTTGACGCAGCCGGCCGCGACCGCGTCGGCCTCTTCCTCGGAAGCTCCGGCGGCACGGAGCAGAGCGGCGCTGATGCGCGTGAGGCGATCGGCTCTGACAACCGGCATGGCGTTTCCTTGGCCTGGTGCCCTTAACGGGCTGCTTGTTGGCTGCCATCGTCTCAAAGCGCCGCCGCGATATCAATCTCCCGTAAACCAATACAGGGCTGCAAATTCGTAAAGAGAGCGCGCCTTTGGTCGAGGATTCGTCCCGTGCGGCGGTATTTTCGACAGTTTGGCGCCCCTCGTTCGCAGCTCGTTCACTTTGATCGACGGTTTGCGGCGCGCAATAACGACCACTTAGGCGATCGCGCTTCATAAAGGCAGCCGGGAGAAATAGGCAGAAATGCCCGGGAGCTGAGATCGTGCCGACGACACTCGCGCGCACCTTTGCGGCGTTGAGCGCCATCAACGAAGCCATCCTCTACGCGAAATCGCCGGACGAGCTGTACCAGAAGGTCTGCGACGCCGGGTTTTCGAGCGGGGACTTTTTGGCGGTCGCCGTGTTCCTGGTGGGACCGGATGGCCGGCGGCTGTGCTTTGCGGCCGGTTGCGGCGACGACATTCCGCGGCTGCGCTCCATCGTGATCACGACGGAAGCCGGTACACCCGAAGGCTCGGGCGTCGGTGGCGAGGCGTTTCGCAATCAGAAGCTGTGCGTCAGCAACGATTATCTGAACGACCCGCGCTCGCTGGCATGGCGCGCGGGCGCGGCTTCGGCAGCCATCGG
>NZ_JALBGZ010001419.1:0-680 GCF_023006515.1 Bradyrhizobium sp. PRIMUS42 | reverse complement strand
AGCCGCGCGCGAGGCCGGCGCCGCCGATATAGAGCTCGCCTGCGATCCCCACGCCCGCCGGGCGACCCTCCCGGTCCAGCACATGCACTTGCGTGTTCGCGATGGGACGGCCGATCGTGACCTCCATCCCGGCGCCGAGCCGCCGTGCTGTCGACCAGATCGTGGTCTCGGTCGGGCCATACAGGTTCCATGCTGTCGCCGTGCTGCTCACAAGCCAGGCCGCAAGATCCGGCGCCAGCGCCTCTCCGCCGCACAAGGCCTTCACGCCATCGCTCCGCCAGCCGATCTCCAGCAGCATCCGCCAGCTCGCAGGCGTTGCCTGCAGCATCGTCGCCCCGACCTCCGCCAGCCTTTCGCCCAGCGCCCGGCCGTCCTGCGTCATCGCCTGGCTCGCCAGCACGATCCGCCCGCCCGCCAGCAGTGGCAGAAACAGCTCCAGTCCGGCGATGTCGAACGAGACCGGCGTCACTGCCATCAGTACATCGTCCGACGACACCGACAGCTCGCCGGCCATCGCGGTCATGAAGTTGACCACCGCGGTGTGGGCGACCATCACGCCCTTGGGCCGTCCGGTGGATCCGGAGGTGTAGATCACGTAGGCGAGGTTGTCCGGTCCGCTCACCGCGGCCGGTGCAGAGGTCTCCTCGCCTATGATGCCGCCGAGATCGTCATCGAGCCGC
>NZ_JALBGZ010001418.1:0-683 GCF_023006515.1 Bradyrhizobium sp. PRIMUS42 | reverse complement strand
GGCATGATGAGCCACGTCGTCAGCGAGGGCACCGCGCGCCGCGCCGCCCTCGACGGCATTCCGACCGCGGGCAAGACCGGCACCACCAACGCGTATCGCGACGCCTGGTTCGTCGGCTACACCGGCAATTTCACCTGCGCGGTGTGGTACGGCAACGACGACTACTCGCCGACCAACCGCATGACCGGCGGCTCGCTGCCGGCGCAGACCTGGCACGACATCATGCTCGCGGCGCATCAGGGCGTCGAAGTCCGGGAGATCCCCGGCATCGGCATGGGCCAGAAGCTGCCGCCGCAGCATGTCAGCAACGCGCAGGCCAATGCGGCGCCGAAGATCCTGGAGACCAAGCCGGGCCCGCCGCCGGTGCTGACCAAGCGCGGCGCCGACATCCTGGTGCGCGTCGAGAAGCTGCTGGATGACGCCGCCAAGACGGCAAAGAAATCGGCCGATGCCGACACCAAGCCGGCCGGGCCGTCCTCGGCGACGAGCGCGCTCGCCTTCCCGCAGAACTATGCGGAAGAGAATGCCAACGCCTCCGTCCCGCGCAAGAACTGATCGAAACCCGTGCGGCTGATCCTGATCACATTGACGGCCCTTCTGCTCGCGACCGTGGTCGGCGTCGGCGCCACCTGGATGACGACGACGCGCGGCACCGAGATCGGCGCGCTGACGATCGGCGCCTG
>NZ_JALBGZ010001417.1:0-683 GCF_023006515.1 Bradyrhizobium sp. PRIMUS42 | reverse complement strand
GACCTCGCCGCGCATCCGGCAACCGCGACCCATGTCGCGACCAAGCTCGCGCGCCATTTCGTCGCCGACGAGCCGCCGCCGGCGCTCGTCGAGCAGATGGTGAAGACTTTTCGCGACACCGAGGGCGATCTCAAGCAGGTCGCGATCGCGATGGTGTCATCGGACGAGGCCTGGCGCGCGCCGCCGTCGAAGCTCAAGCGGCCCGGCGAATGGGTCGTCGGCATGGTGCGCACGACCGGCATCACGCAGGTCGATCCGGTCCGCTTCACCGGCGGCCAGGAGCTGCTCGGCGAGCCGCTGTGGCGTCCGTCCGCGCCAAAAGGCTATCCGGATGACGAGGCGAGCTGGATCGACGGCGTCGGCCGGCGGCTTGACGTCGCCAACAATTTTGCCGAGCGCATCAGCGGCATGTCCGATCCGCAAGCCATCATCGAGGATGTCTTCGCATCGCAGATCACCTCCGAGGTGAAGCAGGCGGTCGGCCGCGCCGAGAGCCGGCAGCAGGCGCTGGCATTGCTGTTCATGTCGGCGGATTTTCAGAGGAGGTGAGCATGGGCTCCGTCAATCACCTGCCGACGCGGCGCGAGCTTCTGGTCGGTTCCGGCGCGCTGTTCGCATGGAGCCAGATGCCGCGGATCGCGCGCGCCGAAGGACGCGATCCGCGCCTGCTCGTCATCGTCCTG
>NZ_JALBGZ010001416.1:0-684 GCF_023006515.1 Bradyrhizobium sp. PRIMUS42 | reverse complement strand
ACCCGGCATGGTGCCGCGCTCCACCAGCCAGGCATCGTCCAGCCGGCCGGCGGATGCGAGCGCGCGGCGCACTTTTGCGAGATTGCGGCCGGTCTTCATGACGACGAGCGCATCGGAATCGCGCATGCGCCGCTCGAGCTCGTCTTCGCCAAGTGTTCCCATCAACACCGTCGTCACGTCGTCGCCGAGCGCGATCGGGCGTCCGACGCCGTTCCAGCAGCCGACCATGCCGGGAATGCCGGCGATCACCTCGATCTCGACCCGGCCTTGCAGGCGCGTGTGCAGGTGCATGAACGAGCCGTAGAAGTAGGGATCGCCCTCGCAGAGCACGACGACATCGACCGCGCGCGCAAGCCGCGCCAGGCGCTCGGCCCATTCGTCGTAGAAGCCGGCGAGCAGCTGCACGTACTCAGCGCTGTCGAAGGCGATCTCAGTCGTGACAGGATATTCCATGGGGTATTCGGTGACGTCAGTCGCCAACATGCCGTCGACGATACGCCGCGCCTGGCCCGGCCGGCCAATCTTGCGGAAATAGGCCACGTGCTTCGCGCCGCGCACGGTGCGGTCTGCGCGCACGCTCATCAGATCGGGATCACCGGGGCCGAGACCGCAGCAGATGATGCGTCCCATCGCTATTCGCTCCGGCTCGCCAGCGCGTTCACGGCGGCGACCGTGATCGCGGAG
>NZ_JALBGZ010001415.1:0-684 GCF_023006515.1 Bradyrhizobium sp. PRIMUS42 | reverse complement strand
GTCGCGGTGCCGGTGCCGCTTGAGCCGCTGCCGATCGGCGTGCAGATCGTCGCCGCGCCCTGGCGCGAGGACATTGCGCTCCGCGTCGCCTACGCCTTGGAAAAGATAGGCGTCGCCGCTGCGCCTGCTCCCAGAGGACTCTGAAATGGAGATCGATCTCCCCGAGGTGATCGCGGAAGTCAAAGCCGCGTTCGATCGTTATGAGCAGGCCCTCGTCAGCAACGACGTCGCCGTGCTCGGTGAGCTCTTCCGCAACGATCCCCGTACGCTGCGCTACGGCATCGGCGAGAACCTTTATGGCTATGAGGCGATAAGCGGCTTCCGCGCCGGCCGCTCGCCGGTCGGCCTGAACCGCCGCACTGCAAAGACGGTTATCACCAGCTTTGGCCGCGACACGGCCGTTGCCTCCACCCTGTTCTATCGCGACACGGCGCCCGGCAAGGTCGGCCGGCAGATGCAGACCTGGATTCGCTTCTCCGAGGGCTGGCGCGTCGTCGCTGCCCATGTCAGCATCATCGACGAGCCGAAAGAGACCGCATGAGGCTGGACGAGTTTCCGCAAGGGACGCTGCCGACTGAGCCGGTGGTGCCGCGCGTCGATCGTCCCTCGGCATCCGTGCAGAAGGTCACGCGGGCGGAAGAGCTGCGCCTCCAGCTCGCGGACGAGATCGTGCGCGGCGCCCTG
>NZ_JALBGZ010001414.1:0-685 GCF_023006515.1 Bradyrhizobium sp. PRIMUS42 | reverse complement strand
AGGCGAGTTCCAGCGGCGTCCGGCTCATCGTGATCAGGTCGAGCGAGCCGTCCTCGTGGTCGGCCATGAACAGCCGGTCGAGGGTGAGCAGGCTCGCCAGCAGCGCGCCCAGCCAGAGAATGGCTGGCCCCAGCCGCGACAGCAGCGCCAGATCCGGGCCGACCGCGAACGGCATCAGCACCACCACGGTCAGGAAGAACAGCACGCCGATCAGCGCCCCGCCACCAACGCGGAGCGCGATCCGGATGTCCCGGCGAATCAGGGCGGACAGGGCGGTCATGGGGTGCTCCCATCGTGCCCCAAGGGCGGTGCGCTCCCTCCCCCGGTTGCGGGGGAGGGGTGGGGAGAGGGTGGCTCGACAACGAAGACTCCCCAAGAGGAGAGAGCCCTCACCCGGCGCTGCGCGCCGACCTCTCCCGCAAGCGGGAGAGGCGAGGGAGCAGAGGGAGCGACGCCCGGCCGCTTGGAAAGCTGAGGGTCCGCGAACTTCACGCCACACCCCCGATCCGCAGCTCCCGCGATTCAATTCCCAGCGGGGCATGGGTCGCTGCGATGATCAGGCCGCCGCGGGCGAGGTGATCTCGCATCAGGCCGCCGAACATGTCCTGGCCGGCGGTGTCGAGCGCGTTGGTCGGCTCGTCCAGCAGCCAGACCGGGCGGCGGACGGTCAACAGGCGGGCCAGCG
>NZ_JALBGZ010001413.1:0-688 GCF_023006515.1 Bradyrhizobium sp. PRIMUS42 | reverse complement strand
CCAGCGCGTTGCGCTTGACCTTGCCGCTGCCGCCCTTCGGCAGGGCTGCCACGCTGCGGATCAGGCTCGGCACCTTGTAGGCTGCGAGCCGCTTTCGCGCGAACTGGCGCAACTGGTCTGAGGTTGCCTCGGCATGCGGCCGCAGCACCACGACGGCAGCAACGTTCTCGCCGAGCTTCTCGTGCGGGACGGCGAACACGCCGGCCTCCAGCACCGCCGGATGGCTGAGCAGGACCTCTTCCACTTCGAGAGGTGAGATCTTCTGCCCGCCGCGGTTGATGACGTCCTTGATGCGCCCGACGATGAAGAGATAGCCGTCGCTATCGAGATAGCCGAGGTCGCCGGTCCGGAACCAGCCGTCGCGGAACGCGGCCTCTGTCGCCGCCTCGTCACTATAGTAGCCGCGGGTCATGTTCGGTCCTCGCAGCATGATCTCGCCGTGCGCGCCGCTCGCAAGCGCGCGGCCGGTCTCGTCCATGATCGCGATCTCGGGGCCGGCGGCGCGGCCGACTGAGCCGATCTTGCGCAGCTCGAACGGATTGGCCGCGATCTGCGAGGCCGCTTCGGTCATGCCGTAGGTCTCGAGCACGGGAACGCCGAACGTCGCCTCCAGCCCTTGGAGGATCGTGGGCGCGAGCGAGGCCGAGGCCGAGCGGATCACGCGCAGCGACGACGACCGGGCGCGGTC
>NZ_JALBGZ010001412.1:0-691 GCF_023006515.1 Bradyrhizobium sp. PRIMUS42 | reverse complement strand
CCCGGCCGGCTGGCCTCGCCTGCTTGCGGGGTTGGGCTGGCGATACCTCGACCGGCGGCACGGGTTCGCGCGCCTGCTGCGCCAAGGCCAGGGGCAGATCAAAGGCAGAAAAGCATGTGAGCGTGGCGGAAGCGAGCAGAAGACGGCGCGGTCGGACGATACGGGTGGAAGACACGGCACAAAACCTCGGTATGACGTCAGTGGCACGTCACAGCGAACGAGGTCTCACCTTTTGGCCCTGCAGCCGCCCGATGAAGCCGAATGCCTGTACTCCCCGACCGACATCTTCGCGTGTGACCACGGCTGACGGCAGGTCTCCTGGCTCGCGGGTCAGTACCTTGCATCGCCTTCCCGGGACCGAGATACCCAGTGGCTCGTGACGCAAGATTCGCCGCTCACAGTTGCGGGGGCAGCCACGGCATTGGGGACAACGTCCCCGCACCGCATTCCCTTTTCATCCCCTCTCGGGGAAACCGTCGCGAGCATCTAGGATTACCATCAGGACAGAGTCAATGTGCGAGTTGCGGCGTTATGGCCACAACGACCAACTTCCTTGGAGATGAGCATGGAAGGCGAGACCTTCCTCTGGCTGATACGGCACGCGCCCGTCGAGGGCGTGAAGGGGACGATCCACGCCGCCGACGCACCGGCCGATCTCGGCGCTCGCGCGCAGCTGGAGGCGCTGCGGCAG
>NZ_JALBGZ010001411.1:0-693 GCF_023006515.1 Bradyrhizobium sp. PRIMUS42 | reverse complement strand
AGCCTTGGGCGCCGCCTGCTGCGCCACGGCCGGCGCGACCGAGAGGGCCAGGCCCACAGCGAGGGTCGCAGCCGGCAAAAATTTCAAAACGCTCTTCATTCCTAGTCTCCTTTCGGCTTACGCCGTTCAATCACGCGAATTCCCTCGCCACCCGCCAGAACAGCGGAGCTGGCCAAGCCGATGAACAAGCCATGCTCGACCACGCCGGGGATGGCGCTCAACGCCTTGGCGAGACCGGGTGGATCCACAATACGTCCGAGATGGGCATCGACGATCCAGTGGCCGCCATCGGTGACGAAAACGTGGCCGTCCTTGTCCCCTCCCTTGGCCTTGCGGACCGCCATTTGCCCGGAAACGCCGCACTCGGCAAATGCCTTCTCGATCGCGCGGCGCGTCGCGCCGAGGCCGAACGGGATGACTTCGACCGGCAGCGGAAAGCGGCCGAGCGTTGGTACCCATTTGGTGTCATCGGCAATCACGATCATGCGATCCGAAGCGGCCGCCACGATCTTCTCGCGCAGCAGCGCGCCGCCGCCGCCCTTGATCAAATTGAGCTCAGGATCGATCTCGTCGGCGCCGTCGACGGTGATGTCGAGATGGTCGATCTCATCGAGCGTGGTCAGCGGCACGCCGCAGCGCTCCGCATCCGCCCGCGTCGCTTCCGACGTGGGCACGCCGATCACCTTGAGCACG
>NZ_JALBGZ010001410.1:0-694 GCF_023006515.1 Bradyrhizobium sp. PRIMUS42 | reverse complement strand
CGAGCTCATAAGGCTCGCCCGGCTGGCGCGCGGGCTGGGCAAGCGCGTTCGACGCCGTGAACGGCAGGAGCAGCAGGGCGATGCAGAGCAGCGGCCTGATCAAGGGCGCTTCTCACGGATCAGGATCTCGATCCGGCGGTTCTGCGCGGCAGCGGGATCATTCGGAAGCTTCGGCCGCCGGTCGGCGTAACCTTCGACATGCTCGATCCGCTGCGCGTCGACGCCGGAGCGAACCAGCATGTAATAGGCCATCTGGGCACGAGCGGTCGACAGCCGCCAATTGTCGTAAGTCTCCGAACGATATGGCCGATTGTCGGTATGGCCGCGGACGATGATCATGCCCTGGCGTTTCGTCAGCAGCGGCCCGATCTTGTCGAGCACGCGGATGAGTTCGGGCCGCGGCTCGGCCGAGCCGACCGCGAACATGCCAAAGCTCGCATCGTCGGTCAGGCTGATCAGGAGTCCCTCCTCGACCTGACGCACCTCGGCCGCCGGCCCGGCGCCGGCCTTGATGTCCGACAGCGCGTCCGCGATCGCGGACTGAAGCTGCTTGACGGTCGGCTGCTGGGTTTGCGCCGCATCGCGCGTTTCGCTCTCCTTCGCCGTATCGTTGGCGCGCGCCTGCGCGGCGGCGTTGGCTTGAACGCTCGCTTGAGCGCTGCCCTCACGTGGCGATTGCGCCGGCGCCGGTCCC
>NZ_JALBGZ010000140.1:0-11146 GCF_023006515.1 Bradyrhizobium sp. PRIMUS42 | reverse complement strand
CCGGCTTTGCCGCGGGGGCGGCATCAGCCTTCGGCGCGGCCGGCGCGGTTTCCGCCTTGGGCGCAGCTTCAGTCTTTGGCGTGGCGGGAGCGGCTTCCGTCTTCGGAGCCGCAGCGGGCTCGACGGCGCGAACCGCGGTCTGGCATCCCGATGACAGGCTCGACATGTTCTTCTTCAGGCATTGATACGCTTCCACGCCGCCGGGCGTGACGCTCGCGCAGTGCGCCATGAAGTCCGACCGGCATGCGGACCGGATGGCGCCCTTCTGCGCCTCGGTCGGCGCTTGTGCGAATGCGGGTGCTGCAGTTGCGAACAGTGCCGCCGCCAGCAACGCCGTGCGGGCTGAGACTTGTTTCAACGTGTTGAACATAGGATGAATTCCTGCCCTGTCGAAATCTTTTGACAATCAATCAAAGTCGCGCAATCGCAGTCGTCGCGAAGTGATGCCTCGCGAGCGATATCATTGGCCGCTTCCGCTTCTACCGCAAGTAGATATTGCCGACGCAATTGCGACGTAACTACGTCGTCAGAGCTTGACCATGCGCTTGCCGCGGTTCTCGCCCGCGAGCAATCCGATCAGCGCCTTCGGCGTGTTCTGCAATCCGTCGATGATGTCTTCCTGCACCTTCAGCTTGCCGGATTTGACCCAGGCCTGGAGGTCGGCGAGCGCGCGCGGGCTCTCCTTCATGTAATCCATCACGATGAAGCCCTGCATGACGAGCCGCTTCACCACGATCAGTCCCGGCACGCCGCGCGGTCCGTGCGCCGAGGGCGCGCCGTCATATTGCGAGATTGCGCCGCAGCAGGCGATGCGGCCGTAATTGTTCATCTGCGGGAGGCAGGCTTCGAGGATGTCGCCGCCGACATTGTCGAAATAGACGTCGATCCCCACAGGGGCAGCGGCACGGAGCGCCTTGAAGACCGCGCCGTCCTTGTAGTCTACGGCGGCGTCGAAGCCGAGCTCGGAGGTGAGCCAGTTGCACTTGTCCGCGCCGCCGGCGATGCCGATCACGCGGCATCCTTTGATCTTGGCGATCTGTCCGACGATCGAGCCGACCGAGCCCGCGGCCGCGGAGACCACGACCGTCTCGCCCTCTCTGGGCTTGCCGATCTCCAGCAGGCCGAAATAGGCGGTGAGGCCGGCGATGCCGAACACACTGAGCAGATGCGTCATCGGCTCGAGCTTCGGCATCTTGGTGAGATGCTTGGCCGGCACCGCCGCATATTCTTGCCAGCCGGTGTCGCCGAACACGATGTCGCCCGCCGCAAGCCCGTCGGCCTTCGAGCTGACGACCTCGGCAATGGCGCCGCCGGCCATCACGCTGTTGGCCTCGACCGCGGAGCGGTAGGTCGCGCCATGCATCCAGGCGCGGTTGGCGGCGTCGAGCGAGATGTATCGCACACGCAGCAGGGCCTCGCCGTCTTTTGCCTCCGGGGTTGCGCTCTCCACCATCTTGAAATGCTCGGGGCCGAGTTTGCCGCTGGGCTTTTCCACCAGCAGAATTTGGCGATTGATGTTGCCGCTCATGGCGTTTCCCTCTTTGATTGTCTTGACGATTATTGATGCAGCCGCCGCAAGCAAAACGTGCAGGCGGCATGCGTTGTGCGCTGCATGAAGGCTAGATCGCGGCGTTCCTTTTCACAACGGGAACATCCTGAAAACGCGATCACACGCGAAGCGTGTTGCGTCGTTGTGATATCTGCGACATCATGAAGCGCCGGTGTACTTGGGGGTCAACGATGTCGAACAGGTTCACGCAATACATTCTGGCCGCGATGGTGCTCGGCATCGTCATGGGATCGGCGATCTACAACTTCCTCCCCGACACGCGCGCCGACTGGGCCTCCTCCATCAACCTGATCGCCATGATGTTCCTGCGCCTGATCAAGATGATCATCGCGCCGCTGGTGTTCGCGACCCTGGTCGGTGGCATCGCCCATATGGGATCGGGCTCCAAGCTCGGCCGCATCTTCGCCAAGACCATGGGCTGGTTCATCAGCGCCTCCTTCGTCTCGCTGCTGCTCGGCCTCGTGATGGTGAACCTGCTGCAGCCCGGCGCGAACTTCCCGGGCACGCTGCCGCAGGCGGGCCAATCGACCGGCCTGCCGGTCTCGGCCTTCTCGATCGAGAAATTCCTGACCCATTTGATCCCGACCTCAATCGCGGATGCGATGGCGCAAAACGAGATCCTCCAGATCGTGATCTTCGCGGTGTTCTTCTCGGTGGCGATGGGCTCCATGCCCGAACGCTCGAAGCCGATCCTCGCGATGATCGACGACGTCGGCCACATCATGCTGAAGGTGACGAGCTATGTAATGCTGTTCGCGCCGCTCGCGGTGTGGGCCGCCATCACCGCGACGGTCGCCAAGAACGGCCTGCTGGTGCTCTGGAAGCTCGTCGTCTTCATGGGCGGCTTCTATCTCTCGCTGGCGATCCTGTGGACGATCCTGGTCATCGTCGGCTTCATCGTGATCGGGCCACGCTACAGCCATCTCTTGAAGCTGGTCCGCGAACCGCTGATGATCGCGTTCTCGACCGCGAGCTCGGAGGCGGCCTATCCGAAGACGCTGGAGGCGCTCAACCGCTTCGGCGCCTCGTCGCGCATCTCGAGCTTCGTGCTGCCGCTCGGCTATTCCTTCAACCTCGACGGCACGATGATGTACTGCACCTTTGCGGCCGTCTTCATCGCGCAGAGCTATCACATCGACATGCCGCTCGGCACCCAGCTCGCGATGCTGGCAACGCTAATGATCACCTCCAAGGGCGTCGCCGGCGTGCCGCGCGCTTCCCTCGTCGTGATCGCCTCGACCTTGGCGCAGTTCAACATCCCCGAGGCGGGCCTCTTGATGATCATGGGCATCGACACCTTCCTCGACATGGGCCGCAGCGCCACCAATGTGATCGGCAACACCCTTGCGACCTCGGTCGTGGCCAAATGGGAAGGCGAGCTCGGGCCCGAGCATGCGCTCGGACCCAGTGACGTCGTGCCTGATGACATGGTGCCGGGCGAAGTGCCCGCGATGGCCGGCCATGGGTAGGAGTGAACCATGGGCCAGATATTGGCGAGGTCGCTGACCTCAAGCCGGCTGTGGCTGGCGGCGTCGTTGTTCGCGACCTCTTTGTCGGCGACGTCGTTGTTCGCGAGCTCGGCGCTCGCCCAGACTGGCGGCGAAGGGCTGAGCCCGACGCTGTCGGCCGTCAAGGCGGCGCACACCGTGCGGCTCGGCTACCGCGAGAGTTCGCCGCCATTCTCCTTCCTCGACCAGTCGGGCCGCCCGATCGGCTACAGCCTCGAGCTCTGCGAGGCGATCGTCGAGGAGATCGGCGTCGAGGTCGACGATCCCAATCTCAGAATCGACTATGTCAGGGTCACCTCGGACGACCGCATTGACGCCGTGCTCCAGAACAAGATCGACCTGGAATGCGGCTCGACCACGGCCAATGCCGAGCGCGGCAAACGCGTCGCCTTCTCGCCCTTGATGTTCGTCGCCGGCACCAAGCTGATGGTGCCGAAGGCGTCGAACGTCGCTGCGGTCACCGATCTCAAGGGCAAGACCGTGGTGGTGACCAAGGGCACCACCAACGAGCAGGCGATGCATGCGGCCGACAAGAAGTTCTCGCTCGGCCTCAACATCGTCACCGCGAGCGATCACGAGCAATCGTACCAGATGCTCGCCGAGGGTAAGGCCGATGCGTTCGCGACCGACGACATCCTGCTCTCCGGCCTGATCGCGCGCCACAAGGCGCAGGACAAGTTCCGCGTCACCGGCGATTATTTGTCCTACGATCCCTACGGCATCATGTTCAGGAAAGGCGAGCCGCAATTGTCCGCATTGGTCGAGCGCGCCTTCCGCAAGCTCGGCTCCAACCGCGACCTCGTCCCGCTCTACAACAAATGGTTCACCGCGAGGCTTCCGACCGGCGAACGTCTGAACGTGCCGATCTCGCCGCAGCTGGAGGAAGCCTTCAAGGCGATGGACGATTCCGCCAGCGCGAATAATTAGAGGCGATTGCCTCTGTCCCCGTCATCCTGAGGTGCGCGCTCGGCGGTGCAAGTGCACGGCCGAGCAAGCCTCGAAGGATGAACGGCCGAGCTGTCAGACGGGCCGTCGTCGTTCGAGGGCCGCTGAAGAAGCGACCACTTCAGGATGACGGCAATAGGTCAATGCTCGCGGCGCACTTCACCAAACACCCGATCCAGCGCAGCGTCATATGTTGCTTGCACCAGCTCCGGATGCAGCTTGCCCAGCGCCTCCATCATCACGCCGGAATTGATCTCCAGCACGCGCCAGGTGCCATCGACGCGCACCAAATCGATTGACGCAAAGATGATGCCGATGGCGCGCGCGGCATCGATCGCGAGCTTCACGCAGACCGCGCGAGCCGCGCCATCCTCCAGCAGCACCGGCTTTGCGCCGGCATCGAGATTGTGTCGCCAATCTCTGCCGCGCCGCTTGCTGTAGACGACAAGGGGCACATCACCGAGCTGCACGACACGGACCTCGTCCTCGATTGCCAGATAGGGCGAGATCACGAGGCCGGCGCTCATCGAGAAGACGTCGCCGGCCGCGTGGTCGAGTTCCGCCTCCGTCGTCACCTTGAACACCGAGCGCCCCGATGTCCCCTCGTTCGGCTTTACCACCACGCCTAGCGGATGGTCGTGGAGCAGCTCGAGCATTGCATCGCGCCAGCTGGGGCCAACAACATTCTTGCCGAGCTTCGGGTTGAGGAAGAGGTGATGGGGAACGCACGGCACGCCCTCAAGCGTCAGCGCTTCGGCCGTGGCCGATTTGTCGTTGGCGAGGCGGTGCGCGATGGCGCTGTTGAGGCCGATGTCGTAGCCGAAGGCGAAATGGCGCGCCTCGCCCCGGCGCATCGCGATCAGCCAACCGCCGGCGCGGACATCGACGACGATGCCGTGGTCCGCGCAATAGCGCCTGATCGCCTGAACGAAGATTCGCTCGCCGCTTGCCATCTCTGCTGTTCCTGTCGCCGAAAGCCGCAAAAACACGGGCAATAGCGCCAACCGCGCGGAAAATCAGAGCTATTCTTAATGAAATTCTCGCGAGCGCGACGGAAATTAAGTGCTGCAATCGAGCCTTGGAGGGAAAAGAAATTGCCCTCCCGGCATGGCAGGCAGCAGATTCATTAATGATGCGGCCAATTCCGCCGCAAATGCCGGTTTGATCAGCGTCAATTGCATCCGAAACGAGGTTGATTATTGGTCTCAATGGCGTAGATCACACACGCGAAATCCTCCGCCATGGCAATGGTGTCCGCCCCGATTTCTGGGCCGGGCAACGCTTTTGCCCTAAAACCGCAATTATTCGGAATATCGAAAATCATGAGCGCGTTTTACCGAGAGAAGGTTCTTTCCGTTCAGCACTGGACCGACACGCTGTTCAGCTTCCGCGCCACGCGCGATACCGGCTTCCGCTTCCAGAACGGCCAGTTCGCCATGATCGGCCTCGAGATCGACGGCCGTCCGCTGCTGCGCGCCTACAGCATGGCGAGCGCCAACCACGAGGAAGAGCTCGAGTTCTTCTCGATCAAGGTGCAGGACGGCCCGCTGACCTCGCGCCTGCAGAAGATCAAGGAAGGCGACACCATCCTGGTCGGCCGCAAGGCGACCGGCACGCTGATCACCGACAATCTGCTTCCCGGCAAGCGGCTGATGCTGCTCTCGACCGGGACGGGCCTTGCGCCTTTCGCGAGCCTGATCAAGGACCCCGAAGTCTACGACCAGTTCGAATCCATCGTGCTGGTGCACGGCTGCCGCCAGGTTTCCGAGCTCGCCTATGGCGAGAAGCTCGTCGCGTCCTTGCGTGAGGACGAGCTGTTCGGCGAGCTTCTCGCGGACAAGCTGATTTACTACCCGACGGTGACCCGCGAGCCGTTTAGGAATCGCGGCCGCATCACCGACCTCATCAGCTCCGAGCAGATCTTCAACGAGATCGGCCAGGGTCCGCTCGACATCGCGACCGATCGGGTCATGATGTGCGGCAGCCCGGGGATGCTGGAAGAGCTGAAGGTGATGTTCGAAGGCCGCGACTTCATCGAGGGAAGCGGCAACAAGCCCGGCCATTTCGTGATCGAGAAGGCCTTCGTCGAGCGGTAAGCTCGGTTGAAGAAGTGGCGTGATCGCGCGCCACACGCAACTCGTCGTCCCGGACAAGCGCAGCGAAGCGGAGCGCAGATCCGGGACCCACAACCCCAGCGAGGGTTATGGTGCGAGCTGGTCACCACGAGGCTTCGTCAAATAACTTCCTTTGGTTATGGGTCCCGGGTCTGCGCTGACGCTTGCCCGGGACGACAGCTGAGCTTGTGGACTGCATTGGGGCCCTTGCGCAGCCCCTCCAGGGGCCGGTGGCACGCCCTTTCTTCCTCCCCCAACCCCCTTGCTGCACCGCACCCCGCCCATCGGGCTGATTGATTTGTCTCGGCCGAATTCGCTAGCCTGAAACAAGGGCCGCGTCATATCCGTATGACAGGCGAGGGCGTATCGTACCGCCTCATGCTGGCGAGAGGATCGGATCGTGGCCGACGACAACAAGACGCAGGAATCCTCCCAACACCCATCCCCCAAACGCCTGCCGCTGGCGGAAGAGGGGATCATGGAAACCCTGCTGCTGCCATTCTCGCCCCGCTTCATCGTGCTGACGATCTGCGCGGTCGTCACCGCGCTGTTGATCGGCATCGGCATCGCCGACCGCAAGATCTTCGACATCCTGCTGGTGCCGATCCTGATTTTCGGCGCGCTGACGCTGCTCGGCGTCCGCGATCTCCTGCAGAAGAGCCACGCGGTGCTGCGCAACTATCCGATTTCGGCGCATATCCGCTTCCTGCTCGAAGAGATCCGCCCCGAGATGCGGCAATATTTCTTCGAGAGCGAGAAGGACGGCATGCCGTTCTCGCGCGACACCCGCGCGGTGGTTTATCAGCGCGCCAAGATGGAGCTCGACAAGCGTCCGTTCGGCACCCAGGAAGACGTCTACCGCGAGGGCTATGAGTGGATGCATCACTCGGTTTCGCCGAAGACGCATGCGGCGGAGAAGTTCCGCATCGGCATCGGCGGCCCCGACTGCAAGAAGCCTTATTCGGCCTCGGTGTTCAACATCTCGGCGATGAGCTTTGGCGCGCTCAGCCCCAATGCCGTGCGGGCACTCAATGCCGGCGCAAAGAAGGGCGGCTTCGCGCACGACACCGGCGAGGGCGGCGTCAGCCCCTATCATCGCGAGATGGGCGGTGACATCATCTGGGAGATCGGCTCCGGCTATTTCGGCTGCCGTCATCTCGACGGCACCTTCGATCCCGAAGCGTTCGCGCGCGTTGCCGGCGACGACCAGATCAAGATGGTCGAGCTCAAGGTCAGCCAGGGTGCCAAGCCCGGCCATGGCGGCGTGTTGCCGGCCGCGAAAGTCTCGGAGGAGATCTCCAAGATCCGCGGCGTCGCGATGGGCGAGGACTGCATCTCGCCGGCCTCGCACCGCGTCTTCTCCACGCCTGTTGGCATGATGCAGTTCATCGCCGAGATGCGCCGCCTCTCCGGCGGCAAGCCGACCGGCTTCAAGCTGTGCATCGGCCATCCCTGGGAATTCCTGGCGATCTGCAAGGCGATGCTTCAGACCGGCATCTATCCTGACTTCATCGTCGTCGACGGCAATGAGGGCGGCACCGGCGCGGCGCCGCTGGAGTTCATGGACCATCTGGGCATGCCGATGCGCGAGGGCGTCAGTTTCGTCCACAACGCGCTGATCGGCATCAATGCGCGCGACCGGATCAAGATCGGTGCCTCCGGCAAGATCGCCACCGCCTTCGACATGGCGCGGGCGATGGCGATCGGCGCCGACTATTGCAACTCGGCGCGCGGCTTCATGTTCTCGCTCGGCTGCATCCAGTCGCTGAGCTGCCACACCGATCGTTGCCCGACCGGCGTCGCGACCCAGGACCCGACGCGTGCGCGAGCGCTCTACGTTCCGCTCAAGATCGACCGCGTGCACAATTATCACCACGCGACGCTGCATTCGCTGACCGAGCTGATTGCCGCCGCCGGCCTCGAACATCCGCAGCAGCTGCGCCCGATCCATTTCAGCCAACGGACCTCGACGACCCAGGTGCAGTCCTTCGCGCAGCTCTATCCGGCGCTGCGTCCGGGCGAGCTGCTTGAAGGTACCGAAGACCCGCGCTTTCGCGACGCCTGGCGGATGGCGCAGGCCGACACGTTCCAGCCGGCGCTGTGAGCGTCGCCCCGGCCGGCAGGGTGGCTGGCCCCGGCGCGTAAATTCACCGCGAGCGGGGCTGCGTTTAATGCTTGATTCAACTTTGGGTGTAGATTGTGCCCATGGACGAACGGCGCGACAAGGCGAGGCATCGCGTGCTGAAGGCCGGAACGATCGAGTTCGGCGGCGGCGCGATCGACTGCACCGTTCGCAACCTGTCCGACGCCGGCGCGGCGCTCGACGTCACCAGCCCGGTTGGCATCCCCGAGCATTTCACCCTGTTCGTCCCGGCCGACGGCAAGCACCTGCTCTGCACAGTGGTCTGGCGCAAGGAGAAGCGGATCGGGGTGAAGTTCGGTTGAGGGTGCGGGTTGCGGCCTGACGCTTGTCCGGGACGACAGCTTAGATTGGATTTCGCCCCGCCGTCCAATTTACCCCGTCTCGACCTCGTTCAACCGGCTCGCCAGGATCTTGTCGATGCGCCGACCATCGAGATCGATCACCTCGATATGCCAGCCGCCGAAGTCGAAGGCATCGCCCGTGTCAGGCAGCGCGCTGAACTGTTGCAGAACCAGGCCCGCCACCGTGTTGTAGCGGTGCGGCGGTAGTTCGACGCCGAGCAACTCGCCGAATTCGTCGACCGGCATCCAGCCGGAGATCAGCAGCGAATCGTCTGCGCGCCTGACATAGGCCGGCTCCGGCGGTCCCGCTTCCGAATGGAAGGCGCCGACGATCGACTCGAGGATGTCGGCGGCCGTCACCATGCCTTCGAAGCCACCGTATTCGTCGTAGACGAAACCGATGTGAACCGGAGCAGTTTTCAGGATGGTCAGCACGTCGCGCGCGTCTGCCGACGCCGGGATGCCGGGCGCCTCGCGCACGAGCGCGCGCAGGTCCGGTGAGCGTTCGTTCATATAGGCGACCAGCAGGTCCTTGGCCTGGACCACGCCGATCGGCTTGTCGCGGTCGCCGTCGGAGACGGGAAAGCGCGAGTGCGGGCTCTTGGCGATGATCTCCTGGATGACGGCCAAATCGTCGTTGAGGTCGATCTCGTCGACCTCCGTGCGCGGCGTCATGACCGCGCCCACCGGCCGGTCGCCGAGCCGCATCACACCGGCGATCATCTCCTTTTCGCCGGGCTCGAGCACGCCTGCGCTCTCGGCCTCGTTGACGAGGTGATGGATCTCGTCCTCCGAGACCTTCTCCTCGGACTTGCCGCCACGGCCGAGCAAAGTGAGGATCAGCTTGCCGGAGAGATCGAGCAGGAAGACCAGCGGCAGCGAGACCTTCGCAAGCACGTGCATGGCCGGCGCAACCCTCACCGCGATGCTCTCGGGATCGCGCAACGCCACCTGTTTCGGCACCAGCTCGCCGACGATCAGGGTGGCGTAGGTGATGAGCGTGACCACAAGGCCGACGCCGACGATGTCGGCAATGCCGGGGGACAGCCCGAACTCGAGCAGCCACTGCGTCAGCCGTTGTCCGAGCGTGGCGCCCGAGAATGCGCCGGAGAGCACCCCGACCAGCGTGATGCCGATCTGCACCGTCGAGAGGAATTTGCCGGGATCTGCTGCCAGAATCAGCGCCCGCTCGGCGCCGCGAACGCCCTTGGCTGCGAGCAGCGACAGCCGGGCCGGACGGGACGAGACCACGGCGAGCTCGGACATGGACAAGAGGCCGTTGATGACGATCAGGACGACGACGATGGCAAGTTCGACCGAGAGCATTGACGTTCCGAGGTAAGGGAGTGTGGCCGGATGGGCGGCACCTGCCTTGATATAGGTATTCGGCGAGGAAATGCCGTCAATTTTGCCGCATTTGGCGCCCGCGGGAACTGGGCGCGGTCTGATGAGCTGCCCGACAAGCTCGCGCGTGCGTCCGTGGAACTACGGGACACCATGTTTAACGGGCTCTTAGTGGGCGGCGGTTAGGTTTTCGCCATTGCAGAAGTGTATTTGGGGAAACGCAAGATGCGGATCGGGAAGCTTTTCGCGCTGTCCATGCTGACGGTGACGGTTTTTGCAGTCATCCTGGGCGCGGAGGTCCTGATACCCCAGGCACGCATCTTCACGAACCGCTCCGACGCGATCAAGACCGTCGATGCCTTTGGTGCGATGCTGACGGTCAGCCAGCACGTCGCCGGCCTTCGCGCCCCCTACGTCGGACCGATGTTCCAGGAAGGCGTTGCGACGCAGGCCCAGCTCGAAACCGCTGCAAAGGCCGCGAAAGCCGCCGATGCCTCCTTCGAGGCTGCAAGGCGCACCATCATGGTGCTGGATGACGGCGGCACGATGGTCGAAAACATCGACCGCGCCGCACGGCGGCTGAAGGAGGTCTACACCGCGGCAGATCGTACGATGGGCGTTCCTCTGGCGGCGCGCGACGGTTCTGTGATCAAAGGCTTCCTGCCCGGCGTTGCCGAGGTGCTTGCCACCATCGAGCCGACCATGAACCGGCTTGAAGCCAAGGTCATCAGCGCGGATTCCTCGCTTGCGTCGTTGCTGCGCCTGGCACGGACGGCGCAGGATCTGCGGGTTGCGGCCGGCAGCCGTGCAGCCACGCTGTCATTCCCGCTGTCCGCACGCCGGCCATTGACCGCCGCCGAAGCTTTGCTGATGGATCGCATGCAGGGTCGTGTTGAAGCCGACCGCGAGCGCATCGAGGCCGGCATCGATCAGCTCGGCAATCCGCCCCGCCTCGTCGCGGCGTTCAAGGCCGCCGTGGAAGCGTATTTCGGAAAAGCAGCGCCGATCATCGACAAGGAGATGCCCGCGGCGCGCAGTGACGGCAAATATGTACTCGGCGCCGATGAACTGGCGACCGTCATCGTGCCCGCCATCCAGATGTTCTACGGCGTGCGCGATGCCGCGCTGGCGGAAGCGGCCGAACGCGCCTCAGCTGCGCGCGATGGCGCGCTGGCGATGCT
>NZ_JALBGZ010001409.1:0-698 GCF_023006515.1 Bradyrhizobium sp. PRIMUS42 | reverse complement strand
GAGATCCGCGGCGCCGATGCGGTGGCGCAGCTCTACAAGGGCCGCGCCCGGGCCGCACGGACCGCGTTGGTCGATGGCGAAATCGGCGTTGCCGTCATCCTCGGCGGACAGCTGCGCATCGCGCTGCGCGTGACGTTCAGGGGCGACCGTATTGCCGAGATGGAGGCGCTGGCCGATGCGGAACGGATCGCCGCGCTGGAGGTGGAAGTGCTGGAGGGGTGAGGCCCGGACTCGATATCGCGAAAACAACCCCATGCACAGTAGTCAGGTCTAGTGAAATCAATGACTTACTAGACCCTGACGGGAAGACATCGCGCCATCCTCCGATACCACTTGACGGCTCCACCTTGCGAAGCGTAGCGTCGAATACGGAATTCCGTATTCCCTCTATCTTTCGGAGCTGCCGGCGTGATCCCTCTCGACCCGCTCCCGAACCTGATCGACCAGGTCTATGCGCGGATCCTGGAGGCGATATCCGACCGCACGCTGCAGCCCGGCCAGCGCATCCGGCAGAACGAGCTGGCCGACAAGCTCGGCGTGTCGCGCCAGCCTGTCTCGCATGCGCTGCATCTGCTGCACCGGCAGGGACTAGTCGCCGAGAGCGGCAAGCGCGGCTTTGAAGTCACCCAGCTCGACCCGTCACGCATCCGCCAGCTCTACGAGGTGCGCGGCGCGATCGATGCGCTGGCCGCCCGGCT
>NZ_JALBGZ010001408.1:0-701 GCF_023006515.1 Bradyrhizobium sp. PRIMUS42 | reverse complement strand
CGCCTGGGTGCCGCGCGCTGCACTCGCGCTTCCCGAGCGGCCCGCGATCGCCGTGCTGCCCTTCACCAATATGAGTGGCGAAGCCGAACAGGATTATTTCTCCGACGGCATCAGCGAGGACATCATCACCGCGCTGTCGAAGCTGCGCTGGTTCTTCGTCGTCGCGCGGAACTCCTCCTTCATCTACAAGGGCCGCGCCGTGCACATCCGCGAGGTCGCGCGCGAGCTCGGGGTGCGCTACGTGGTCGAAGGCAGCGTGCGGCGGAGCGGCGATCGCGTGCGCATCTCGGCCCAGCTCAACGATGTCTCGACCGGCAGCCATCTCTGGGCCGAGCGCTACGATCGCGAGCTCGCCGACATCTTCGCCGTGCAGGACGAAATCACGGAGGCGATCGTCGCCGCGATCGAGCCTCAGCTCTATGCTGCCGAGAGTTTTCGCGCCCAGCAGAAGCCGCCAGGGAGTCTCGACGCCTGGGACCTCGTGATGCGTGCATTGTCGCATCATTGGCGCAGCACGCGCGAGGACAATGCCGCCGCGCAAGGGCTGCTCGAAAAGGCCGTCGCGATCGATCCCGCCTATGGCAAGGCGCTGGGCCTGCTCGCGACCAGCCATATCTTCGGTGCGCATATGGGCTGGGCCGACATGGCCACGACGGTGCCGATCGCCGAGCGCGCGGCGCTCGCGGCGGTGGAAGCCGATC
>NZ_JALBGZ010001407.1:0-702 GCF_023006515.1 Bradyrhizobium sp. PRIMUS42 | reverse complement strand
AGCGGCGCCTGCTGGCGGGTGAAGCTGACGGCGCCGGCTTCGGGCTGGTTCTGCGCCAGGATGTCCTGCTCGGCCTTCTTGCCGCGCGCCGCCAGCGTCGCATCGAGCTCGAACATCCGGTCGAAATGATCTTCGATGACGTTCTTGTTGCGGCCGGTGACGAAGATGAAGTGCTCGATGCCGGCCTCCCTCGCCTCGTCATAGACGTACTGGATCAGCGGCTTGTCGACGATGGTCAGCATTTCCTTCGGCATCGCCTTGGTGGCGGGCAGGACACGGGTGCCGAGGCCGGCGACGGGGAATACGGCTTTGCGAATTTTCATGTGATTGTTCGAATACCTGAGGGCACATGGGGACGGAGCAATGGCATCTTGCTAGCCTGTTTGCAGCCGCCAACAAAGGCGGTTGTGGGGCCTCATCCGCGCAGAGTTAAGAAAAAGGCCGTCACCAAAATTTCACCTTTGTTAAGCTATTGGCAACCGTAACCAGGCCTCCTGATGGCGGATTCCATAAGCCGACGAGTGGGACATGATGCAATCGGTGGCAGGGCGGGCAAGACGGGCGGCATCCGTGACCGGCGCAATGATGATTGCGGCCGCTGTGCTGCTGCCTGTCAGCGCGCACGCCCAGGCGCAGAACGGCCTGTCCAACCTGTTCGGCGGCATCTTCTCGGGTGCGAACCCCGCGCCCTCGCAACCTGCG
>NZ_JALBGZ010001406.1:0-703 GCF_023006515.1 Bradyrhizobium sp. PRIMUS42 | reverse complement strand
ACCGCCAGCATCGCGGTCGGCGCTTCGCCCTCGGGGCTGGCGGTGACGCCTGATGGCAAGCTGCTGCTCTCGGCGGACCGTGACGACGACAGCGTCTCGGTGGTGGACACGACGACGCGTCAGCGCAAGGCGACGATCAAGGCCGGCACCCGTCCGTTCGGCGTCACCATCGACGCGGACGGCAAGCGTGCCTATACCGCCAATGTCGGCTCCGACGACGTCTCCGTGATCGACATCGCGGAGATGCGCGAGATCGGGCGCGTGCCGGTCGGGATGCGGCCCTACGCGGTGGCGCTGGCGCTGGGCCGCGGCTTCGTCACCGATCAATATGGCGGCAGCGTCAGCGTGTTCGACCTGGCGAGCCTGAAGCCGATCAAGCGGATCAATGTCGGGGACTATCCCGAAGGCATCAATGCAACCGCCGACGGCAAGCGCGTCATCGTCGCCTGCTGGGAGAGCAACACGCTTAGCATCATCGATGCCACTGATCTGAAGGTGATCGGCGAGATCAAGACCGGCGACGGCCCGCGCGCGTTCGGGGCGTTCTTGCGCAGGACGGAGTAGGGCGGTGTAGGGCGGATTAGCGAAGCGTAATCCGCCATCTGGCATCGACGATCGATCGGCGGATTACGCTGCGCTAATCCGCCCTACGGCACCGGGGCACACCGCGTCCGCAATCTCGTCCATCCGCTCGAACACGTGG
>NZ_JALBGZ010001405.1:0-705 GCF_023006515.1 Bradyrhizobium sp. PRIMUS42 | reverse complement strand
GATCCGGCCATGGCCGCGCGGATTGACGCGCTGGAGAAGTCCGCAACCAGCTTGCGCAGCGACGTCGCCAATCTGCGCGCGCAGTCCGACAAGACCGCGAGCGCATTGAACGATGCGAAATCGGCGCCCGGGACGGCCGCGCCCGACCTTTCTGCTCTCAACGATCGCATCGCGCAGCTCGAGCGCGCCAGCAAATCCGAACGTGCCGAGCTCGCGCAGCAGGGCGAGAAGATCGCCGATGCAAAAGCGAAGGATGACAAGCCGCTGCGCTTCGTGGTCGCGGCGGCCCTGCTCGACGTCGCCGTTCGCCATGGCGACCCCTATCAGTCGCAGCTGTCCGCGGCGCGTTCGCTCGCCGCCAAGCCCGACATGCTGAAGCCGCTCGATACATTTGCATCGTCGGGCATCCCGACCCCGGTCGCGCTGAGCCGCGAGCTCCTCAACATCGTGCCGAAACTGTCACCGCCGGCGGAAACTCAGACCAGCGGCACGGGCATTGTCGAGCGTCTCCAGGCAGGAGCTTCGAAACTCGTGCGCATCGAGCGCACCGACGGCGTCGGTAACGATCGCGGCGCCATCGTCACGCGAGTGACGGCTGCGGCACTTCGCAATGATTTCGTGGAAGCGCGGCGCGAGCTCAAGACGCTGCCGGAGGCCGATCGCGCGCCCGCACAGGCCTGGCTCGACAAGGCCGATGCCCGCGAC
>NZ_JALBGZ010001404.1:0-706 GCF_023006515.1 Bradyrhizobium sp. PRIMUS42 | reverse complement strand
GCCAACGAGCGGTGCGGCATGAGCTTGCTCGCCGATCCGCGCTGGGGCGAAGCGCTGGCGCATCTGCCCGACTATCTCGGCAACCATGTGCGGGTGAGTCTCGCCGCGCTCGCGCTCGGTCTCGCCGTCAGCCTGCCGCTGGCGATCCTGACGCGTAACCGCCCGGCACCGCGAGCCATCCTGCTCGCAGTCGCCAGTATCGTGCAGACGGTGCCGGGGCTGGCGCTGCTCGCGCTGTTCTATCCGCTGTTGCTGCTGGCCGCGTCCGTCACGCTGGCCTGGTTCGGCGTATCCTTCTCGGCGTTCGGCTTCCTGCCGGCGATGCTGGCGCTGGCGCTCTATTCGATGCTGCCGGTGCTGCGCAACGGCATCACCGGGCTCAACGGCATCGATCCCGCGCTGATCGAAGCCGCCAAGGGCGTCGGCATGACCGCGCGGCAGTCGCTGTTGATGGTCGAGCTGCCACTGGCGCTTCCGGTGATGATGGCGGGCATCCGCACCGCCGCGGTGTGGGTGATCGGCACCGCGACGCTGTCGACGCCGATCGGGCAGACCAGCCTCGGCAACTACATCTTCGCCGGGCTTCAGACCCAGAACTGGGTATTCGTGCTGTTCGGCTGCTTTGCCTCAGCCCTGCTGGCGCTCGCCGTCGATCAGCTGCTCGGCCTGATCGAGGCCGGCCTGCGTCACCGCAGCCACGCCCGCT
>NZ_JALBGZ010001403.1:0-707 GCF_023006515.1 Bradyrhizobium sp. PRIMUS42 | reverse complement strand
AGCACGATCAGCGGGGAGGCGATCAGTGCGCGCGCAATCGCGACACGCTGCTGCTCGCCGCCGGAGAGCTGCCGCGGGAAGTGATGGGCCCGGTGCAGCATGCCGACGGACTGAAGGCTCTGCTCGGCGCGCGCCAGACGTTCCTTGCGAGCGATGCCGCAATAGACCAGCGGCAGCGCGACATTCTCGATTGCATTGTGGCGGGCAAGCAGATTGTAGGACTGGAACACGAAGCCGATGCTGCGGGCACGCAAGGACGAGCGGCGATCTTCCGACAGCCCGGCGACGTCGGCGCCCTGGAGATAAACGGCGCCCTCGTTCGGCAAGTCGAGCAGCCCGATCATGTTCATCAATGTCGATTTGCCGGAGCCGGACGGTCCCATCACGGCGACGATCTCGCCTTGCGCGATCTCGAAACTGACGTTGCGTACCGCAGTCACCGCGACCCCGTCGGTGCGATAGGTCCTGCTGACCGACTGGAGGCTGATGAGGGGTGGGGAGGCGGTCATGATCCGAACCTGATTCCGAGAAATTCAAAGCCCGCCGGGCGGATCGCCTGGCCGACGGCCACCTGGCTGCCCTCGTCGAGATCTCCGCTCTTGAGTGCGACTTGTTCATCACCGCGACCGCATCCGGCGTTCGCATGGCCTGCGCCGTCACCAGATCGTGCAAGCATGCCTCCGACGGATAGGCCGAACACGTCTCGT
>NZ_JALBGZ010001402.1:0-711 GCF_023006515.1 Bradyrhizobium sp. PRIMUS42 | reverse complement strand
CGCGCAAGCGCGCTCGCCCTGGTGCCGGCGGGTTACGTGGCCGGCACCGCCTATCGCACCGAAGGTGCGACCGGCTATCTTGCCGTCTATCCCGAGACATCGAACGATCCGAAAACACCGGCCAGCGTGTTCGCCGCGCGTCAGAGCCTCGTGGTCACGCTGACACCGGATGCGACACGCGCGGTCTCAGCCGAATTGACGCCGCGCGCCGAGCCGGCCCCTGACGACGACGACAGCGATTTCGCAAAGCTGCACGCCGATCTCGCGGCAAAGCGCACAACGCTGCCCGAGGGCACCGAACCCTGCGCTCTCGGCGCCTGGTCGATCGACAAGGATCCTAGCGGCCTCAACGTGCGCGCCGAGCCGTCGGTGAAAGCGCGCGTGCTCGGCACGCTGCCGCCGCCCTATCAGCTCAAACTCGGCGGCGCCGAGAACACGCCCGAGGGCGGCTGGCTCACCGAATTCCGTATCATCGGCTTCAAGAGCGGCTGGTTTCTGATCGAAGGCGCGAAGCCGCCGGGCAAGGACTACGAGGACGACAAGAAATATCCACGTAGCGCGCCAAAACCCTATGCCGGGCGCGGCTGGGTCGCGGCCAACAAGGTTGGCGCCAGCTTTGCCAACGGCTACACGCGCGCCGGCGGACTTTTCCAGGCGCCCTTCGTCGACGCCAAATGGATGCCCGCCCAGCGCGAACTCGGCGGCCCGATC
>NZ_JALBGZ010001401.1:0-713 GCF_023006515.1 Bradyrhizobium sp. PRIMUS42 | reverse complement strand
GCTTCGGCATCGCGTGCTGGGCGCCGCTGGTGCCGTTCGCGAAGACACGGCTCGGCGTCGACGACGGCGTCCTCGGACTGCTCCTGCTCAGCCTCGGCATCGGTTCGGTCGTCGCGATGCTGCTGACGGGAATCATCAGCGCGCGCCACGGCAGCAGGCCGATCATCATTGTGGGCGGCTTCGGTCTGGCGCTGGTGCTGCCCCTGCTCGCCGTCGCAAGCTCGCCCGCAACGCTGGCACTGGCACTTTTCGCATTTGGCGCGGCGCTCGGCTCGATCGACGTCGCCATGAACATCCACGCCGTAGAGGTGGAGCGCGCCGCGGGACGCCCACTGATGTCCGGCTTCCACGCGCTGTTCAGCATCGGGGGCTTTGCCGGGTCCGCGCTGATGACGGCGCTGCTCTCGCTCCAATTCGGCACGCTGGCCTGCACGCTGATCTGCTCCGTCCTGATGCTGATTGCAATGATCGTGACCTGGCCGCGCCTGCTCCGCTCCGTGCAGGTGCAGGAGGGCCCGCTGTTCGTGCTGCCGCACGGATCGGTGCTGCTGCTCGCGCTGCTCGGCGCCATCACTTTCCTGGTCGAGGGCGCAATGCTCGATTGGGGCGCATTGCTCGTCATCGGCGCGGGTCTCGTCACCGAGGCGCAAGGCGGAGCCGGCTACATCGTGTTCTCGATCGCGATGACCGCGGGCCGGCTCGGCGGCGACGCC
>NZ_JALBGZ010001400.1:0-714 GCF_023006515.1 Bradyrhizobium sp. PRIMUS42 | reverse complement strand
ACCCGGCGGCGCACTCGCCGGCGCTGACCGGCGTGCGCGTGCCGGATGGACACGACGCCGACGCCTTCCGCAAGGTGGTGCTGGAAGCCTTCGACATGTCGCTCGGCACCGGCCTGAACAAGGTCAAGGGCAAGGTGTTCCGCATCGGCCATATCGGGCATTTCAACGATCTGATGCTGATGGGCACTCTCGCCGGCGTCGAGATGGGTCTGGATCTGGCAAAAATTCCGCACCGGAGCGGCGGCGTCTTGGCGGCCATGGACGTCCTGAAGGGGCGCGATGTGGTGCCGATGACCAAAGCTCAGGTGGCCTAGAGCCGGCTAGCCTGGACTGACCGAGAGAAGAAGAGAGCGCGCGATGAACGCACCGACGACCGCTAACGAAGACCTGCTCTATTCCGTCCAGGACGGCATCGCGCGGATCACCTTCAACCGCCCGCAGGCGCGCAACGCAATGACCTTCGCCATGTATGACCGCATGGCGGAGATCTGTCTGGAGATCAACGCCGATCGCTCGATCAGGGCGCTGATCCTGACCGGGGCCGGCGACAAGGCGTTCGCCTCCGGCACCGACATTTCCCAGTTCCGTGCGTTCAAGACCGCGCAGGACGCGCTCGACTACGAGGCCCGGATCGACCGCGTCGCGATCCGCGTGACGAAACCCTTGCGCAAGCCAAGTACGACACTTGCGATGTTCGAGAAGGTGGACGAGCAG
>NZ_JALBGZ010000013.1:0-34155 GCF_023006515.1 Bradyrhizobium sp. PRIMUS42 | reverse complement strand
CTGCGGCCGAGCGCGATCGAACCTGAGGAGACGACCAGCACGTCGCGGCCCTCGCGGTGCAGTTTGGCCATGTCGTCGGCGAGCGCGGCGAGCCAGGACGCCCGCACCTCGCCCTTGCCAGAATCGACCAGCAGCGCGGAGCCGACCTTGACGACGATGCGGCGGAATTGACTGAGTTCGGGGCTGGCCATGTGTGTAAGTGCTGGCGCGTCGGACGGATTGCTCTGCATCGGAAGCGGCGCAGCGACGAGCAGCGCCGGTGAGGCCTGCTTTTGCAGCAGGACGATGGCCGGCGCAAGGCGGCCGGCATGGTAAACGGCGCATCTCGGCCTTGTGTCGGGCGTTCGCCTGGCTCTAATTGAGGCCAACGATAACGGTTCGAAAGAGGAAACGAATGGATCGCCGCAAATTCATGGCCGGATTCCTGGGGCTGCCGCTGCTCTTGCAGGCGAGCGAAGCGCAAGCGCAGGCGGGACTGAGCAAGATGATCTTCCCGTTCGCGGCGGGGGCGGGCGGCGACACGCTGTGCCGGCTGATCGCGCAGGAGATGGCGCCGGCGCTGCAGCGGACCATCGTGGTCGAGAACCGCACCGGCGGCGACGGCCTGATCGGCATCAAGGCGGTGAAGGGCGCAAGCGCAGACGGCAGCATGGTGCTGGTGACGACGGGGCCGACCATGTACCTGCTGCCGATGGTGGAGACGACACCGAGCTTCGACACGGCCAGGGACTTTATGCCGGTGTCGCTATTGGCGCGGTTCGAATTCGCGCTGGTGATCAATCCGGCGGTCGAGGCCACCGATTTCAAGAGCTTTGTGACGTGGCTGAAGGCGCATCCGGACAAGACCTCGTTCGGCGTGCCGAGCAACGGCACCATTCCGCATTTCATGGGCTCCAAGCTGGAGAAGGACCTCGGCATTCCCCTGACCCGCGTGCCCTATCGCGGCAGCGCGCCGATCCTCAACGATCTCGTCGGCGGTCACATTTCTTTTGGGATCACCACACTGGCCGACGCGCTGCCGCAGCACCGCGCCAAGGGCGTGAAGATCATCGCAGTCAGCAGTCCAGAACGTTCGCCGTTCGCGCCCGAGGTCCCGACGCTGAAGGAGAGCGGGATCGATCTCGTCGCCGACGCCTGGTACGGCATGTGGCTTCCCGCCGGCAGCCCGCCGGAATTCGCCGCCAAACTCGGTGCGGCCGCAAGCGCCGCGCTCGCCAAGCCAGAGGTCAAGGAGAAGCTCACCGCGATCGGGCTCATTCCGGTCGGCTCGACCCCGGAGGGATTGACCAAGGAGCTCGCGGCCAACATCGCGTTATGGCAGCCGATCGTGAAGGCGACGGGATACAAGATCGAGAATTGAATCTGGTTTGCGGCAATGACACAGCGGTTACTCGGTGCGGCGCGCATGTTTGCAAGCAATTATCAGATCGTCGTGTGTGACGATCCGTTCAGGCCCCTTGGGAGCGAAGAGAACTGGGACGCGGAGAAAACAAAGCAAGGTTTTGCCGGCGTGCCGGCGTTTCGGATGATTGGCACCGAAGCTGATCTCAACGACCATTGGGTTGAGCTCGTGTCGAGCGATCTGCCACCTTCATCGGAAGAATGGCAGCGAATAACGTGCGTGCATTTCCATTCAGGAAGCGGGCGGATCCACGTCATGTCGGTGATCGATCATGATCCAACATTCTCCGCAGAAGTCGAGTGCGGCGATTATGCAGTCTACGCGGCGGCGCAAAATCTCGGGATCGATCAGTTGAGCCTTGGCGAAACCGCGAAACTCTCGGATGCCGAAATTGCCGCGCGAAGGGACATTGAGTGGTATCGGCTCTTTCTGGTGGCAGGTAAGCCTGAATTTGAAGGACGCGTGGTTGATCGCTAGCTAGCCGCGCGCGCTATCCCCTCATCCTGAGGAGCGCGCTCTTGCGCGCGTCTCGAAGGATGAAAGGCCCGCCTGCCGCAGCTCGGCCTGCATGGTTCGCGACGGCGCTGTCGCGCCTCCTCACCATGAGGATTACAGCTTTCCGCGCTGCGCGATGCCGTCCTTGATCGACGCCAGCTCTTTCTCGTCCCAGACACCGATCAAAATCCCACCCTTCACCTGAAGCTGGTTGTCGGCATAGGCGGCGATCTTCTCGCGGGACGTGGTGATGTGGTCGTTGGGGTGCAGCGCCCAATCGAACAGCTCCGCCTGCAGTCTCGCGATGATGCCGGCGCATTCAGGATCATCGCCGCGATCCAGAAATTCTTCCGGATCGGTTTCGAGGTCGTACAGCATCGGGCGGAAGCCGGAGGCGTGGACGTATTTCCAGCGACCGTCGAACACCATGAACAGGCGGCAGCGCTCGATCGGCTGGTTCAGCTTCAGCCGCACGTCCTGCATGGCATAGTCGTATTCGGAGAACGCCACCTTGCGCCAATCGCCCGGCGTCGGCCCGCGCAGCAGCGGCAGCAGCGAACGTCCTTCGAGAATGTGGCCCGGCACCTTGCCGCCGAAATAGTCGACGAAGGTCGGTGCCAGATCGATCGCCTCGACCAGTGCGTCGCTGCGCGTGCCGCGCGTCGCGTCGGCTTCCCTAGAGGGATCGATGATGATCAGCGGAATCTTCGCCGATTGTTCGTGAAACAAATCCTTCTCGCCCATCCAGTGATCGCCGAGATAGTCGCCATGATCGGACGTGAACACGATCATGGTGGTCTCCAGCAGGCCGCGTTCCTCCAGGAATTTCATCAGCACGCCCATCTGGTCGTCGATCTGGGTGATCAGGCCCATATAGGTCGGGATCACCTTCTCGCGCGCGTCGTCGCGCGCCATGTTGCGGGAGTAGCGCATGTCCATATAGGCGCCGAACACCGGATGCGGATTTTGCCGCTCGCGCTCGGAGCGGATCACCGGGATCATGTCGTCGGTCGAATACATGCTGGCGTAGGGCTCCGGCGCGATATAGGGCCAGTGCGGCTTGATGTAGGACAGGTGCAGGCACCACGGCTTGCCGTCGGTCTCGGCCTCGCTGATGAAGTCCATCGCGCGCCGCGTCATGTAGGGCGTCTCGGAATGCTCGTCCGGCACGCGCGCGGCCTTGTCGGCGTGCACCAGCAGCCAGCCGTTCTGTAACGAGCCGTCTTCCGCCGCGCCGGAATTGGCCCAGTGCTCCCAGGGGTTGGTGGCTTCAAAGCCCTGGCTGCGCAGATAGTCGTCGTATTTCGGCCGGGGCCGGCCGGTCGGGTGCAGGCCGTCGTCGCGCTCATAGGGTTCGAAACCGCATTCGGCGACATGCACGCCGATCATCGATTCCGGGGGAATGCCGAGCGCCTTCATGCCTTCGAGATCGGGCGCCATGTGGGTCTTGCCGACCAGCACGTTGCGCACGCCGATCTTCTTGAGGTGATCGCCGAGCGTGGGTTCGCCGACGCGCAGCGGCCAGCCGTTCCAGTGCGAGCCGTGCGAGCGCATGTAGCGTCCCGTGTAGAACGACATCCGCGACGGCCCGCAGATCGGCGATTGTACGTACGCCTTGGTGAAGAGCACGCCGCGCTTGGCCATGGCGTCGATGTTCGGCGTCTTCAGGGTGGGATGGCCGGTGCAGCCGAGATAATCATAGCGAAGCTGGTCGCACATGATCCAGAGAACGTTCTTCGCGCGCGCCATGCGTCTCGCTCCTTACTTCGTTCGCCTGATATTGCGCTATCGATGGCGCGAAGAAAACCTCTCCCGAAGGGAGAGGTTTGGAGAGAGCGATGCTTACTTCAGGCCGACCACGGCTCCGCTTCGGCCGCGCTCTTCGCCTTCGCCGACACCGGGGCCTCGCCGATCACCTCGACGAGCGCGCGCAGCGCTTCCTTGACGCCATCGCCGGTGATGCCGGACAGCAGCAGCGGCGTCTTCTTGGCCGCACGCTTCAGCCGGTCCTTCTGCTTCTTCAATTCGTCCGGCTCGACCGCGTCGATCTTGTTCAGCGCGACGATCTCGATCTTGTCGGTCAAGAGCCCGCCATAGGCATCGAGCTCCTTGCGCACCGTCTTGTAGGCCTTGCCGGCATGCTCGCAGGTTGCGTCGATCAGATGCAGCAGCACGCGGCAGCGCTCGACATGGCCGAGGAAGCGATCGCCGAGACCGGTGCCTTCATGCGCGCCCTCGATCAGGCCGGGAATGTCGGCGAGCACGAACTCGCGGCCGTCGGCGTTGACGACGCCGAGCTGCGGATGCAGCGTGGTGAAGGGATAGTCGGCGATCTTCGGCCGTGCCGCGCTGACCTTGGACAGGAAGGTCGACTTGCCGGCATTGGGCATGCCGACGAGACCGGCATCGGCAATGAGTTTCAGCCGCAGCCAGATCCAGCGCTCTTCGCCCACCTGGCCGGGGTTGGCGTTGCGCGGCGCGCGGTTGGTCGAGGTTTTGAAATGCGCGTTGCCGAAGCCGCCGTTGCCGCCCTCGGCCAGCACGAACTTTTCGCCGACATTGGTGAAGTCGTGGATCAGCGTCTCGCGGTCCTCGTCGAAGATCTGCGTTCCGACAGGAACCTTCAGCACGATGTTCTTGCCGTTGGCGCCGTGGCGGTCCGAGCCTGAGCCGTTCTCGCCCTTCTGGGCCTTGAAGTGCTGCTGGTAGCGGTAGTCGATCAGCGTGTTGAGGCCGTCGGCGACCTCGATGATGACATTGCCGCCGCGGCCGCCATTGCCGCCGGAGGGACCGCCGAATTCGATGAACTTCTCGCGGCGGAACGCCACGCAGCCGTTCCCGCCGTCACCGGAGCGGATATAGACCTTTGCTTCGTCGAGGAATTTCATGGGCCATAGGTAGGCCAGCCGGTCCCGTGCGGCAACCCGGATTGACCCGCAAATCGGCCGAATTTCTTGCGATTTCGGCCCTTGCTTAACCCCAGGACGACTTCAGAGGGGCCGCCGCCGGATCAGGAATTTCTGCGTGCCCTCCAGCACCAGCTCCTTGCGCTGGTTGAACACGGTACTCCCCAGCGTCACCACACCGGTCGTACGGCCCGGCACCAGCTCGGTGACCTCCAGCGCGGGATAGAGGGTGTCGTCGGCATATACGGGTTTGAGAAACCGGCTCGATTGCTCGAGGAAGCCGACCAGGGACTCCTCGACCATGAACGGAAACAGGCCGGCGCCGGGCGCGGTGTGGATCAGGGTCTGGAAGCCGTGGGCGAGCAGGTGCGGCATGCCGCGGCTGCGGCAATATTCCAAATCGTAGTGCACGGGATGGGTATCGCCGCTCGCGGTCTGGAACGCCGCGAAGATCGCCGACGTCTGGGTCCGGCTCGGCAGCACGAAGCGTTCGCCGACGACGAAATCCTCAAACCAGCGTTGCGTGGGGATCATGCGATGCTGCGTCGGATCGAAATCGGTCATGTCAAAGCTCTCTGCTCGTGGCCGGCTTATCGCTACCGCGGCGCGAAGAGTGCGACAATCCGTTCAATTCGACGTTGCGGGCTTGTCCAGCGCGTCCACGTCATTAAAACGACCGCAAGCGACTCTATTCGCCGGTTTCCGCCGCTCTCTCCCCGTCATTGCGAGGAGCGAAGCGACGAAGCAATCCAGACTGCCGAAGCGAAAGACAGTCTGGATTGCTTCGCTTCGCTCGCAATGACGACCCCTCACAGCCCGATCATGCCCTTCTTCAAATCTCTCTCCGCCTATGACGATCGCTCCGCGCGCCTGGCCGGCATCGGACTGATGGTGCTGTCGATCTTCATGTTCTCGTTCGGCGACGCCATGGGCAAGTTCCTGGTCGGGACTTATTCGGTGGGGCAGCTGCTGTTCCTGCGCGCCTGCGCGGCGCTGCTGCTGCTGTCCCCGCTGATCTGGAAGCAGCGTCACCAGTTCCTGCATCTGGAGCGGCCGCGCCTGCAGCTGTTCCGCGTCGTGCTCTCGACGCTGGAAGTCGCCGCCTTCTTCCTTGCGACCGTTTACCTGCCGCTCGCCGACGTCATCACTTATTATCTGGCCGGGCCGATCTTCGTCACCGCGATGTCGGCGATCTTCTTGGGCGAGAAGGTCGGCTGGCGGCGCTGGACCGCGATCCTGATCGGCTTCTGCGGCGTCCTGATCGCGCTGCGGCCATCGGCGCAGACCGTCAGCCTGCCGGCCCTGATCGCGCTCGGCGGCAGCCTGTCATTCGCGACGTTGATGTTGATCACACGCAGCCTGCGCAAGACGCCCGACATCGTGATGGCGTCCTCGCAATTTGTCGGCACGTTTTCGCTGGGAGCGGTGCTGTCGGCGTTCCACTGGGTGCCGCCGACCTCGGGCAGCCTCGTGATCTTCGCTACCGCCGGGCTGGTTTCGGTGACCGCGTTGTTCTGCGTCAACCGGTCCCTGAAACTCGCGCCGGCGAGCGTCGTGGTGCCCTACCAATATTCGATGATCGTCTGGGCCGTGATCTTCGGCTTCGTGGTGTTCGGCGACGTGCCGTCCATGGCGACGCTGATCGGCGCCGCCATCATCATCGGCGCCGGCTTCTACATTTACTTGCGCGAGCGCGATCTCGGGCGCGAGAGCGAGCAGGTGAATCCACCGGCGTAGCCACGTCTCGTCCCGGGCTCGCGACTTGGTCGCGCCCCGGGACGACGGCTGTGAATGTGGCTCGCGCCCTACCTCATCCGTCTCGCGCTGCTCCAGCTCTTCAGCGAGGCCCACACCCCGCGCGACAAACGGAAGCAGTCGACCGGCGTCGAGGAGCCCAGCGCGAGGAAGCGGTGCAGCTGGACGCCGCTCCACTGGAAGCCGCACTTCTCCAGCACCTTGCGCGAGGCCGGGTTGGTGACGCGCGCGCCGGCATAGAGATGCTCGTCCTCGAACTCCTCGAAGAAGAAGTCGATCGCGCCGCGCGCGGCCTCGGTGGCAAAGCCCTGGCCCCAATGCTCGACGCCGAGCCAATAGCCGAGCTCGGCATCGCCGGGCTTTGAGCAGTCGATGCCGACCATGCCGACCGGTCCGGTGTCGTGCTCGATCAGGAATACGGTCTCGCTGCCGAGCGCGGCGGTGGCGCGGACGAATTCGACGGCGTCGTCCTGCGAATAGGGATGCGGGAGGCGGCGGGTGTTTTCCGCGATGCGGCGGTCGTTGGCGAGCCGGGCGATGGTCCTGACGTCGGCAAGGGTCGGACGCCGCAAGGTCAGCCGCTCGGTGGCGACGACGCCAGGTCTCGCCTCCTGCAAGGTCACGCTCGAGAAATCCTGCAACATGTCCGGCTCCGTGAAAGTCACTAAGTCAAAGTGAGCAAGTCAAAAGAAAAGGGGAGGCCGGTTTCCCGCCTCCCCTGGAGCCTTCGATCTCTATGATCTGGACTCCGCCGGTTCAGTGGGACCGGCGGATTCCAATTTGATCCACCGTCTATTCAGCCGCCTCTGCGATCGGGAGTACCGATACGAAAGTGCGGCCGTTGGCTTTGGCCTGGAACGTGACGCGACCCTCGATCTTGGCGAACAGAGTGTGGTCCGTGCCCATGCCGACATTAAGGCCGGGGTGCCAGGTGGTGCCGCGCTGACGCGCAATGATGTTGCCGGGAATCACAACTTCCCCGCCGAACGCCTTGATGCCGAGGCGCTTACCCTTGGAATCGCGTCCGTTACGCGATGAACCGCCTGCTTTTTTGTGAGCCATGGCCCGTCTCCGAAATCCTGCGTATTTCTAGATCAATTCCTTGACGGAATCATTTCAAAATTTCTCACGCATCAATTCGTGAATTGGCGTGATCAACTTTATTTATTCGGCGGCTTCCGCTGCCGGCTCCTTCGCCACCTTCTCCCGCTTCGGACGCGGGCCCTTGGTGGGCTTGGCGCCGTCGGTCAGGATCTCGCTGATGCGCAGAACCGTGATCTCGTCGCGATAGCCGCGCTTGCGGCGCGAATTCTTGCGGCGGCGCTTCTTGAACGCGATGACCTTGGGGCCGCGCTTGTGGTCGAGCACCTCGACCGCAACGGACGCGCCTGCGACCGTCGGAATGCCCAGCACCGGCGTGTCGCCGCCGACCACCAGCACTTCATTCAATTGCATGATCGAGCCGACTTCGCCTTCGATCTTGCCAACTTCGAGAACATCATCCGGCTCGACGCGGTATTGCTTGCCGCCGGTTTTGATGACTGCGAACATCGTTTTTTCTCCGTGTTCAATCCCGGCCTCGCGACGGATTGTCGGGGCCGGCTTTTTGCCAGTCGCTATGGGTTTATGCGAGTTTTGTGCGGGCGGGAATTATCCCATTGAAAACCCACGCAAAAACAAGCGGCGCGAGAAACGCCCCGCGCCGGTTGCGGGACTTATAGCCGCAAGGGGCGAAGAGTCAAGGAAAAGCCGGCGAAAAGCGCCCGGATTTGAAGGATTTGGCCCGGCTTGCGGCCTTCAGCCGAATCTCGACCGGCCTTGCAACAAACCGGTTCCCTCGCCGTTGTCCCGGCCGGAACAGGTAAGCGGGCAAGGGCTCCCATGGCAACAGACGAACTGGTCAAGACGACGGGCATCGCCCATCACGGCGCGGAGCGGCTGCCGTCGGTGGAGATCGACAGTTTCAACATCGAGATGAAGGACGAGGACGGCTTCCTCGGCGATCGCGCCAGCAAGGGCGCGTTCCGCGACATCCTCGACCGCTGGCGCAAGCCGCTGCGCAAGACCGGGGAGGACCCGTTCGGCAAGGAGCCGTCGGACGAGATCAGCAAGAAGACGCTGGATGCGATCCTGGTCGGCGACGACACCGAGGCCTCCGCACTGGTGCACAGCGCCATCGAGGATTTCGCCCAGGAGCTCGCCTACGTCACCCGGCGCTTCCTCAAGACCAAGGCCTGGGCCAAGACCGAGCGCATCGTGGTCGGCGGCGGTTTCCGCGATTCCCGGCTCGGCGAGCTCGCGATCGCGCGCACCGAGATCATCCTCAAATCCGAGGACTTCAAAATCGACATGATGCCGATCCGTCATCACCCTGATGAAGCCGGCCTGATCGGCGCGCTGCATCTGGCGCCGTCCTGGATCTTCGAGGCCCATGACAGCATCCTCGCCGTCGACATCGGCGGCACCAATATCCGCTGTGGCCTCGTGGAAACCGCTTGGAAAAAGGCAAAGGACCTGTCGAAGGCGAAGGTCGTGAAATCCGAGCTGTGGCGTCATGCCGACGACGAGCCGACGCGCGAAGGCGCGGTGAAGCGGCTCACCAAGATGCTGAAGGGGCTGATCACGGAGGCCGAGAGAGAGGGCTACAAGCTCGCACCCTTCATCGGCATCGCCTGTCCCGGCGTGATCAATGCCGACGGCTCGATCGAGAAGGGCGCGCAGAACCTGCCGGGCAATTGGGAGAGCAGCAAGTTCAACCTGCCGGCGAGCCTGATCGAGGGCATCCCCGAGATCGGCGAGCACGACACCGCGATCCTGATGCACAATGACGGCGTGGTTCAGGGCCTCTCCGAGGTGCCGTTCATGCAGGACGTCGATCGCTGGGGCGTGCTCACCATCGGCACCGGCCTCGGCAATGCGCGCTTCACCAACCGCCGCAAGGAGAACGGCAACGGCAAGGACCGTGATTCCACGGAGAACGGGAAGAAAAAGAGCAAGAATGACAAGGAGTAACCTTGACTGGTTAGGTTAAGGACCGGATTGCGTTGCGGGACGCCGCCCGCGCGCTAGGGTCGAATCGTCGCCTCGCCTGGCCTGCGAAGCCGCCCTTCCTGGCCAGAGTTTCAATGAGCGGCACGGGACCGCCAGTGTTTACCGCGTCTGGCGGTCCCACCCCCTCGTTCCTCCCCCAGACCCGTGATTCGCCAATCCGTGCACGGCCTCAGCCCGCGCGCCGCGCCAGAAGCGAACGGGCCGGGCCGAATTGGCTCAAACTGCCCGCCGAAATCCGCAATCGGCCCCGCCACCACCGCGACATCGTGGGGTCCGGCCGGAAAACGGAGCTGATTTTCGTCTCCCGCGCCTTGTCTGGCCCGCCATCCTCGCCTATTAACGCGCCCAACCACAGGGGCCGCAGCTCCTAGCCTTGGCGCCTTCAGGAGAGGTGGCAGAGTGGTTGAATGCACCGCACTCGAAATGCGGCATAGGTGCAAGCCTATCGGGGGTTCGAATCCCTCCCTCTCCGCCATCATAAAACGGCTTCAAGAAAGCCTCGTAAATTCAGGTCTTACTGCAGGCCGGAGGCCTCCGGCGTAGCCCCAGGGTGTAGCCCCTAAGGTAGTCCGGATTCTGCCGTGGCGGTTCGGTGCAATGCTGCCGAACGGTCTTGACCGGTCCTTCGGTAGCCGCAGCGCCGACGGCGCTCTTCGGGCGCTGCAAAGACTCATCGTTCAATCGTCGCCCGCCGAGTTCTTCGCGGTGCTGTCCAAGGCCTGGGCCGCGGGCCCGCGAGCTACCTTTTCGGATTGGCCTCAAGACCTTTGAACAAGACATCGCTATCTGGCCCGCCGCCGACCCCGATTACCGCCCACGTGGTCGTTGCCACCATGCGCGGCGATGAACATGGCGACGGCCGACCGGCAATAGGATTCGATTTCGTTGTCGTCCTCTGCTCTCGCCTCATCGAAGCGTGCGATCATCAGGAGATCGGATCCTTTGAAAAGCGCGGCAAACAAGCGGGCGGACCAGAGAGGATCGGGCACGTTCAGAACCGCCTTCGCGTGCAACTGGCGCAACAGGGCCTCGATCTGGGCGATGACATGGGCGGGGCCGGCTTCGTAATGGAGCTTGCTCAGCGCGTTTTGACTCGTCTTGTCGGCCATGACCATGGCTTCGACACTGCGGACGTCTGGTCTCAACAGCGTGCGAAGCAGCAATGATCCCACCGCCATGAGCTGATCTTCGACCGAACCGTCGTCGCCTTCAAGAAGGGTCTGTGGTGCAAACAACTGTTGGCAGCCGGCCGCCATGGCCGCGCCGAACAGCGCCTCCTTGTTCTCGAAGTGCCTGTAGATGCTGAGCTTGGATATCTTCGCCCGCTGGGCGACCTTGTCCAATGTCGTCGCCTGAAAGCCCAACTCCACAAAGAGTTCGCGCGCGGCGTCGACGATCGTTTGGCCAAGCGCCTCGTTGGCGGGCCGGCCGCGCCGGCCCTGTCTGTTTTCGGTCACCACAATTCCAGTACTTGACAGTATTCTAACTCTTGCATTACGATACCATATAGTATCTAAAATGTGCAGGCCAGGTAGGTTGCAACCTGTCCTCCAACGGAGCCCATCACCATGGATGACGTTATCATCATCGGCGGCAGCTTTGCCGGTCTCGCCGGTGCCCTGCAGCTCGGCCGTGCCCGCCGCAAGGTTACCGTTCTCGACACCGGCCTGCCGCGCAACCGCTTCGCCGGCCACTCGCATGGACTGCTCGGCCACGATCACAAGCCGCCGCTGGACATCCTGGCCGAGGCGCGACGGCAGCTGGCGCGTTATCCCGCGATCAAGCTGGTCAGTGCCCGGGCCGACGGCGTCTCGGGCGCCCTCGACGATTTCAAGGTTCTCACGTCCGATGGCGAAAGCCTTCGGGCGCGTCGTGTGATCCTGAGCTATGGCATCGTCGACCAGATGCCTGACGTTCCGGGCTACGCCGAAAGCTGGGGCACGTCCATCGTGCCCTGCCCGTATTGCGACGGCTTTGAAGTCGCCGGCCGGCATTGGGGCCTCGTCTGGTCGGGCCCCCAGTCGCACAATCAGGTCAGGCTGTTCCACGATTGGACCGACAAGTTGACGCTCTTCGCCGATGGTCACGACATTCCGCCTGATATCCGGGCCGATCTGGCGCGCCGCAACGTACCTGTCGTCGATGGCCGGATCGTCGAGATCGCCCATCACAAGGGCCATATCTCCACCGTCAATATCGATACCGGCCGCAATGTCGCGGTCGACATCCTGTTCGCCCATCCGCGCAACAAGCCGTCCGCAAGCCTGCACGAATCACTGGGTCTCGCCAAGGTGGATACGCCCTCGGGCATCGCCCTCAAGGTCGACGAGCGCCGCCAAACCAGCATGCCCGGCATCTACGCCGCCGGCGACCTCACCACGACCTTCTTGCCCTCGGTCACCCAGTCATCATCGCAGGGCGCGATGGCGGGTATCTTCGCCCAGCAGTCGATGGTGGTTTGAGAGCACAGATTCTCTTCTCCGGTTGCCGCGGGCACGGTTGTCCTTCGAAGTCCGGCGCGCCCTATTCCGGCGCTGGACGGAAAGCCTTCCGATGGGAAACGCCGGATAGGCCGTTGCCTGATGCAGGAGAAGTACCCGTGAAACGAAGTCCAGAGATGACGACCTTGTTGAGGATCGCGCTTTCCGCGGCGGCTGCCGCCGCTTTGTCGATAGCGCAGGCTTCGAGTGCCGGGGCGCAGGCCGCACAATCTTACGAGGCCCCGCCCAAAGAGGCGAACGCCATCGGCCGGCCACCTATCGATGACACGTCCGGCTCTTTGGGCCGACCAGGCACGCGACTTCGTCGCGTGGCTTGCCGAGAAACCCTAACGCCGTGCCGAGGCACCCAAGCATCGCCTGGTCCAGCGGAAACCCCATCGGGATAGGGTGAATACCCATTCAACACAAAAACGGAAGTGATTTCCATGAACAAGACCAATTCTGGCGTCGCCCTGGTGACAGGCGCATCCTCCGGCATAGGGCACGCAACAGCCAAAGCCCTGCAGAACGCGGGATATCGCGTGGTCGGCACCAGCCGTCGCGCCGCCTCCGGAAGAGCCGACGGCATTACCATGCTGACCTGCGACGTGACCGATGATGTGTCCGTCGCGAAACTTGTCGATGAAGTGCTGGGTAAGGCCGGGCGTATCGACCTGCTTGTCAATAATGCCGGCATCGGCTTGCTCGGTGGCGCGGAAGAGTCTTCGACTGCACAGGCTCAGGCGCTGTTCAATGTCAACGTCTTCGGCGTTCTCCGCATGACCAACGCGGTCTTGCCGGCAATGCGACGCCAAAGCAGCGGCAGAATCGTCAATGTGAGTTCGGTGCTCGGCCTGATCCCGGCTCCCTATACCGCACTCTATGCATCGACTAAGCACGCCGTCGAAGGCTACTCCGAATCGCTCGACCACGAGCTACGGACATTTGGAATTCGCGTTGTGTTGGTCGAGCCCGCCTATACGCGCACGTCGTTTGAAGAAAATCTCGTCAAGCCGGATCAGTTGCTCGACATCTATGACTCCGCGCGAGCCGGCATGAATGCGACCATGCGAAAAGCGATAGCAGCAGGAGATGCTCCCGAAGTCGTAGCCGAGACGATCTTGAAGGCGGCGACCGCTGCCGTTCCGAGAAGGCGCTATGCAGCGGGAAAAATGGCGAAACAGGTCAGTTTGCTGCGCCGTTTCGTCCCCGCGTCGGCTTTCGACAAAAGCCTGCGGAAGCAGAACGAGCTGCCGGTCTGAGGCATCCATGCGACGGCGGCGCGAGCGTCGGTTGGGCAAAGGATGTTCTTGGGCCGGGATTGGTCAGCGCAGTCTTTGTCCGGAATTGGCCCGTCGGGGAAGCGGAGAAGCTTCGCAATGCAGTTGACCGTCAACAGTAAGCGCTACGATCTGGATGTCGAACCGGAAATGCCGCTCCTTTGGGGTGCTGCGGGGGGTGGAGTGCGGGGAGTTGGTGAACCGCCGGTCCCGCCGGTGGCGCCCGCTCTCGCCAATGCGATCTTTGCTCTCACCGGGAAGCGGGTACGCGAATTGCCTCTAAACAGGAGCGTCAATTTCGCTTCATGAGTTGAGCTCCATCGCCCACTTGCGGTGCTTGCCCGAGCACCACCGTCTTCCCCCTCGCAAGATGACAATCTTTGATTGAGTGGCTCAACATCCCTCAGAAGTGACGTCGACCATATAATCAGCTTGGAGGAACGCATGCGCGCTAACAAATCAGACCTATTTCAAGACCTGTCCCGCCTGGTCATCGCAGCGGTGGTAGGCATAGTCGCGGCCTCGGTTGCGAGTGAGGCCCGATCGCAGACCGTGATCCTATCAGGATCGCCGTTCCCGGAAAGTCTGGCAGCGACAACGGATGGAACGCTCTTTGCCAGCAGCTTGACGAACGGCGGAATCGCGCGCGTAAAGCCGGGCGCCTCCGAGGCCGAAGCCTGGATCAAGCCGGGGACATTCGATACGCGATCGACGTTCGGCGTTCTCGCCGACGAGAAGTCAGGGCTTCTTTGGGTATGTTCGAACGATGCCACCCCGCTCGGCGTCAAAGGTCCAAGCACGATCGAAGGCTCGTTCGTTAAGGGGTTTGACCTAACAACCGGAGAGGGAAAAGTCAGCGCCCGACTGCCCGCGAAACCCTCGATCTGTAACGATCTCGCGGTTGGCCCGGACGGCGCACTCTACGTCACGAATACTCTGCAGCCACAGATACTCCGCTTGAAGAAGGGATATTCCGAGCTGGACGTCTGGGTCCAGGACGATCAGCTGAAGGGGGGGCTTGATGGGATTGCGTTCGGACCGGATGGCGCCTTGTACGTCAACACCTTCCAAAGCGGCGAACTCTTCCGCATCGAATCCAAATCGGGAGTCGCGGGTGCCGTCACGAAGCTTGAGACGTCACGCCCAATCAAGTTTCCGGACGGTCTTAGGGCAGACAAGACCGGATTCGTGATGGTTGAAGGCGCCGGTCCGCTTTCTAAGGTCACGATCGTCGGGGACAGGGCCCAAATCGAAACGATCAAGGAATTCGCTGGACCAACAGGCGTCGCGCGCGTCGGCGACAAGCTTTGGGTAGCGGAAGGCCAGATTGGCTATCTCATGGATCCTTCCAAGAAGGGCCAGACGCCGACCTTCCAGCTGCGGTCAATCGACGCTCCCTGACCGACACGAGACCCTCGTCGCGCCCGGCGCGATCGAGACGGATTTCGCAGGCGGCACCTTGAACACGCCCGCGATCCAGGACTATTTCCGCGGCATCACAGCGCTGGGCCGCAGTGATGTTGCGGGGGGGCGTCATGGAGCTGGAATTCTACCAACGTTTCGCACAGCGGGTTCGGGTCATTGCCGAGAAGGCAGACCCTTCAGACGGCGTCGCCTGCTGGAGCTTGCCGAGCGCCTCAATGATTTTCAAACCGGTCGCGGTTGTTTTGACCACATCGGTCACGCACGATTCACATTTTGTCTTCTGACCTTGGGGCAGGCCAACATCCGCCCGCGCGGTCGTTGCCACCGTGCGCGGCGATGAACATGGCGACGGCCGACCGGCAATAGGATTCGATTTCGTTGTCGTCCTCTGCTCTCGCCTCATCGAAGCGTCCGATCATCAGGAGATCGGATCCTTTGAAAAGCGCGGCAAACAAGCGGGCGGACCGGAGAGGATCGGGCACGTTCAGAACCGCCTTCGCGTGCAACTGGCGCAACAGGGCCTCGATCTGGGCGATGACATGGGCGGGGCCGGCTTCGTAATGGAGCTTGCTTAACGACTTTTGATTCGTCTTGTCGGCCATGACCATGGCTTCGACACTGCGGACGTCTGATCTCAACGGCGTGCGAAGCAGTAATGATCCCACCGCCATGAGCTGATCTTCGGCCGAACCGTCGACGCCTTCAAGCAGGGCCTGTGGTGCAAACAACTGATGGCAGCCGACCGTCATGGCCGCGCCGAACAGCGCCTCCTTGTTCTCGAAGTGCCTGTAGATGCTGAGCTTGGATATCTTCGCCCGCCGGGCGAGCTTGTCCAATGTCGTCGCCTGAAAACCCAATTCCACAAAGAGTTCGCGCGCGGCGTCGACGATCGTTTGGCCAAGCGCCTCGTTGGCGGGCCGGCCGCGCCGGCCCTGTCTGTTTTCGGTCACGGCAATTCCGGTACTTGACAGTATCTTAATACTTGCATTACGATACCATTGAGTATCTGAAATGTGCAAGCCCACGGTGGCTTCCATGCAACGACGAGCCCTGCTGAAGTTGGCTGCGCTTTCGACCATCGGCCTCGCGCGCGCTCAGGCCACCGCCAAGCCCAACGCGTCCCCCTCCATCCCCAACACGGAGCCCATCACCATGGGTGAGGCGAAAGCCAAATGGCTGAGCTACTCGACGACCGAATCGAGCACTCGTGGCCATCGGGGGAATAATTTCCGAACAGCAAATCGGGATTGGCCGTCTCCGTCCACATCCGGCAGGATCGTGGTGTTGGCGTTCCAGATTTCCCGATCGGCCAGCATTTGGAAATGAAAACAGCTTATAGGCGAATGGGGAGGCCCGCCCCCGTCGGGCAAACCGCCGTGACGAGATCGACGCCCGTACCCTGAGGATTGGAGCCGCCACCAACGGCAGGCGCAAGCGCGATGCGATCTTCGAAGCAGGTCGCTTCGGTTCGTGACATCATGTTGACCCGAGCCGCGCGTAGAGGGATGATTCCCGGTACGCTCAAGGAGCAACTCTCACAACCACTTTGCCCAACGCCTGGCGACCGGCGAGCGCCTTGAAGGCATCGCGGAAGTCCGCGATTTCGAAAACCTTGCCGATCGCTGGCTTAAGTCGCCCTTCACTCAGCAACCGAAGCAAGTCCGTCAGGATGCGCCGGTACACCTCCGGCTCACGCCGCGGGACCTGCGCCAGATCGACGCCGAGGAGCGCGCCGCCCTTGAGAAGCGGAAGATTGAATGGGAGAGCGGGAATGCTGCCCGCCGCAAAGCCGATCACGAGGTGCCGTCCTTTCCAGGCAATCGAGCGAAACGCTTCGAGCGAGATCGCCCCACCAACAGGATCGACGATGACGTCGCAGCCAAGGCGCTCGGTCAGATCCTTGAGTTCCTCGCGCCAATTCGGGCGTGTGTAGTCGATCGCCGCATCTGCTCCAAGGCCGAGGGCGAATTCACGTTTCTCTTCGGTCGAGGCTGCAGCAATGACGCGGGCACCGATTAGTTTGCCCAACTGTATCGCGGCCGTTCCGACCCCTCCAGCTGCGCCCAGGACGAGCATCTGTTCGCCATATTGCAGCTTAGCACGTTCTGTCAGCGCATAATGGGCCGTGAGATAGTTGGCGCGAAAAGAGGCGCCTGCCTCCGCGGAAATGCCATCGGGGAGAATGCGCACCGCCTCGGCTGGAACAGTAACGTACTCCGCGAGTGCGCCCGAGCGGACCATGCCCATCACCTGGATGCCCGGGGTATAGCCAGTTACCCCGTCTCCCACAGCCTCGACTTCGCCCGCGAATTCCGTTCCGGGAATGAATGGCAGCGGGTCCTTCGTCTGGTAGAGGCCCTGCACTTTAAGGCCATCGACGAAGCCGATTCCCACCGTCCGCACTCTCACGCGCAACGAAGCCGGCGCGAGTGCAGGCATGGGAGCCTGCTTCAATTCAACTTCATCTATCGACGAATAATTCTCAACGATGACAGCTTTCATTGAATTCCCCGCCGCACGCCGGCATTGCGCCAATTCCCTCATTCGGCCTGACAGTCGATGAATCAGCTTTCGACGGATCGCATTGACGCGCGAATGCGTTTTCGTTGGGCAAGAACTGTCTCGAGCTCACTTCAATTCGTCCTGGCGCTTCCGACTTCGCCGTCGATCACCTCTCCGAGAGGCTGCCATCTCTGACCGTCGAAGCGAATGAGCTGCATCTGTTCGACCGGGAAATAGTCTTTGGCAGACGTATTGATCTTGATGCCCGGCAAGAGCATCGGAACATCCACGTCTTTCAAGTTCGCCGCCTGCCGCATGATGTTGTCGCGCGTGAGGTCGTCGCCGCATCGCTTGAGGACCTCGAGCAAGGTGTGTGCAACCGCGTAGCTATAGACAATGACGCGGTCTGCCTTGTCGCCATCGGGAAGATACTTGTCCATGAACGCATTCCAATCTCTTGTGGCGGCATCGTTGCTCCAGGCGGGATCGCCGGGGTCCTTCAAATAGGCATTCGAGATGATCCCCTTAGCGTTCTCCAGGCCAGCAGGACGGAGCACGCTCGCAACCGACGTGGAGACGCCTGCGAGGAAGACGACCGGCTTCCACTCGAGTTCTGCGAGCTTGCGGATGGCCTGGGCGCTTGCTTTCGGCGTGGTCCAGGACACGAAAATGTCCGCGCCGGAGTTTCTCAGCCGCGCGATGTGAGCATCGATCGTCGGTTCCGACAATTCAAACGACGATTCGGCGACGATCATCGACGCTTTTTCGCCCAGCCCATCACGCAGGCCCTTCACCTGATCCCGCCCGCCGTCGTCATTTTGCCAGAGAATGCCGATCTTCGCGTTGGGATGGTTCTGCAAGATGTATTTTGCGTACGCGCGCCCTTCGCTCTGGAAGTTCGGCTGCCACCCCATGGTCCAGGGAAAATGTCCCGGATCGCCCCAGCGGGTCGCATTGCTTGCGACAAAAAGCTGCGGCACCTTCCGCGCATTCAAGAACTTTTGGATCGCCGCGTTGGAGGGCGTTCCAACCGACTGGTAGATCATGAGTACCTCGTCACTCTCGACCAGCTTTCTCGCCTGCTCCACGGCCTTCGGCGGGCTAAAGGCGTCATCGTAGCTGATGAACGTGATCTTCCGCCCGTTGATGCCGCCGTCATCGTTCACCTTTCGAAAAAACGCCGCGGCGGTGCGACCGATGATGCCGTAGGCCGATGCTGGCCCGCTATAGGGAACGATATTTCCGATTTTGATCTCTTTGTCTGTGACGCCAGGATCGTATTTCTTTTCGCTTGCAGTGGCCGGCAGAGCCGCAAAGCTTGCTGCCAAGGCGACGGCGACGACTTGGGGCAGGTGTCTTCTTAGCATAGTTGATCCACCTATCGACATACGCCAGTAGCTCAGGCTGCTGTGTTGGAAGAAGGTTAGGGCCGGGAAGGTCGGTTGGTACGTCGATCAGCGCACGACGCCGGATTCTTTCAGGCAAGCAATGTCCTCGTCGGAATATCCAAGCTCCTCCAGGATCTGCCCACTATGCTGGCCCAATTCCGGAGCAGGGTTTGGAGGCCTCTTCGTTACGCCGCTTATTCGGAACGGGCTGTCCACGATTGCGCCATGTCCCGGCATCCACTCGGCTTCAACAAGCGCGCCGGCATGATACATCTGGTCGTCGCCGACCAGATCTCCGGCTTTTGCCACGATCGCCGCGGTCAGATCGGCCGCCTGAAATATGCGCTGCCAATCGGACGAGGCACGGGTTGCAAACAGCTCGTCGAGATTCGCCACGAGCTCGGCCGCATTGGCGCGCCGTGTTGCAAGCACCGAGAAGCGTGGATCCTCGATCAAGGCGGAGCGGCCGATTGCCTTGCAGAACCGAGGCCAGTCGCGCTCCTCCTGCACCAGGCTGATCATGAACCAGCGGTCGTCAGCGCACCGATAAAAGCACGTCAAAGCGTTCCGGGTCGCCTTCCGCGGCAGGCGGTATTGGATCTCGCCACCGCACAGGACCGCCTGGATCGATGCCGCATTCGACCAGACTCCGTTGGCAAGCAGCGAAGTCGTGACGCAGCTTCCCAGGCCCGTGCGCTCCCGGTGAAGAAGCGCCGTGACAATCCCTGCGTAGAGGGTGACGGCCGTTGGCTGATCGCCCATCCCCAGAGTAGGTGACGCGGGAGGACTCTCGCCGTCGGGTCGCACGTTGTCGGCCAATCCCGATCGAGCCCAGTAGGCGTGGGCATCGAATCCCGGTCTTTCAGCTTCGGGGCCTGTCTCTCCGTAGCCGGTGAGCGCCGCATAGACGAGACGCGGGTTGATCTGCGAAAGCTGCTCATAGCTGATCCCCAGCCGGGAGCGGGAAGCCGGGGACTGGTTGGTAATGAAAACATCGGCAGAACGTACGAGCTGCCGCAGGATGGTTCGACCAGTCTCGTTCTTGAGGTCTACCCCGAGCGCACGCTTGCTGCGCGCGGCAATGGTCCACGCGTAATTATGGTCGGCCTTTGGCAGGTTGGGAAGACGACCGAGAACGCGCTGCGGATCCCCGGCGCCGACCGGCTCGACCTTGACGACGTCCGCGCCGAAGTCCGCAAGGATCACGGCCGCCGACGGCCCGGCGACGAAGGTGGCGCTGTCGATGACTTTCAGACCCTGGAACACGCCGGTCACGAGATCCTCCCTGCCGCCAAGCAGACTTGTTACCGGCTGTACAAGGCCAGCCAGATCGTCTGATTGCCCTCCAATTAGCACCATTGACGCAAAGGTTCAACCATTCATAATCCGACCTGGAGAGCCGAATGCCAAACGATCCCGTCCCTTCGATTTCCGCGGTGCACCGGCGCTTCACCTCGCCGGACGAATGGCGCTCCATGATCGAGCCCCGGTTCTCCGGAAACCTCTACACACCAAGGCGAAACAGCTTCTCGATTTATGCGCGCCTGGAGAAGCTGGCGCGAGTGTTACTGCTCGATGTCCAGGTGGAGCGATCAGGTTTGGGCGACCTTCATTCTGCAACGTACGGGTATTCCATCGAAGCGACCGGAAGGCATCCGCATTTCATAATCTGGCAGCAGGCCGGTGCGGCTTGGATACGACAGGGGGCGCGCGATACCGAGCTCAAGTGTGGCGAGTGGGCACTCTTTGACGGGCGCGTGCCGACGTCATTTCTTTTGCCTGACAATACCCGGACGATCGGTATGATGATTCCGCAGGCCCATTGCGGCTGGCGAGGTCGCATCGAACCCGGTGGGGTGCGTCTCGATCGGTCGGTGGAAAGCAGGATCGCATCCGCCGCTTTGCTCGAAGCACTGGGAGCTGACGCTTGGGTCAAACCGCAATCGCAATCGTCGTTCCAGGAATTCCTGCTCGATGTTGTGCAGGCCAGTCTCCCGACCGCTGCATCAGACCGTCCGCCTCCGACCCGTGTGGGGGTCAAGCTGGACCAAGCCAGGCAGTTCATCGAAGCGGGGTTGGCGAACCCCGACCTCAGTCCAGCGCATGTCGGGGAGGCCATCGGCCTGTCCCGTCGCTCTCTCTATAGAATGTTCGGCGTGCTGGGTAAGACCCCGATGGAATACATCTACGAAATGCGCCTTGCCGAGGCCGCCCGCCAGTTGCGCGGCAAGGTCACCGACGGTCCCAGCGTGACAGCCATCGCTCACGCAGTCGGCTTTGCCGATTCCAGTCACTTCAGCCGCTTGTTCCGAGCGCGCTACGGCGTCAGCCCGAGCCGGTGGGCCTTGTCGCCTTGATAATGGCACGGCTGGTCCAGAACTTGGCACGCTGAGACCGGATCGTCGCTCGCGGAGGCGCTAAGCTCGACAAAAAGTGATCTGGGAGAAGACAACGATGCTTGAGCGATTGGATGATCGGATCGCCGATCCTGCTCTTTATGGTGATCCCGCTGCCTATGACGAGATCTTCATGTCGCTTCGGCGGGACGATCCGGTGCGGTGGACCTCGCCGGCCGGTTATCGGCCGTTCTGGACGGTGACGAAATATCAGGACATCGTTGAGATCGAGCGACAGAACGACAAATTCATCAACGAGCCGAGATTGAGCCTCAACCTCATTGAGGATGAGGAGCGAGTGCGAGCCGGCCCGGGAAGGGGCACCACAAATCCGATGCGCATGCTCGTCAATATGGACGGAGCCATGCACCGCGCTCACCGCAACATCACGCAGTCCTGGTTCTTGCCGACCACCCTGCGAAAGATCGAAAGCGACGTAGCCACGTTGGCGAAGGAATTCGTCGACCTGTTGGGAGCGCGCGGCGGTGAGTGTGATTTCGCCGAGGATATTGCAGTGTGGTTTCCGCTTCGCGTGATCATGACCATCCTTGGCGTGCCTCGCCAGGACGATCAGAAAATGCTCAGGCTCACCAAGGCCATTCTGGGGTCTACCGACCGTGAGATAACAAGCGGAGCATCGGCAGGCGAGTCGAGGCGGAGGGCAATCGAGGAGTTTTTTGCTTATTTCGCTCTGTTGATCGCGGACCGGCGCGAGAGGCCGACGGGCGATTTGGCCAGTGTGATTGCGAATGCCCGGATCGATGGGCGGCCGATCTCCGAGATGGAGGCGGTATCGTACTACGTGATCATTGCTACAGCAGGGCATGATACGACAAGCGCATCGATTGCGGGAGGACTACATGCGCTGCTCGAATATCCATCAGAGTTGGAGAAGTTGCGCCGCTCGCCGGAATTGCTGCCCCTGGCTGTGGAAGAGATGCTTCGCTGGGTCTCGCCGGTCAGGCATTTCTTCCGCACAGCGACGGACAGCTATGTGCTCCGCGGCCGGCCGATCGCCCCCGGCGATTCGCTGATGATGTGCTATCCCTCGGCCAATCGTGACGAGGACGTCTTCGACGACCCCTTCAGATTCAAGATCGAGCGTGCGCAGAACCGGCACGTGGCGTTCGGCTTTGGCGTGCACCAGTGCCTCGGCCTGCACTTGGCGCGACTGGAGATGAAGGCATTCTTCTCAGAGCTTTTGAGCAGGGTCGATCACATCGAGCTGGCGGGTGAGCCGGCTTGGATAGAGTCGAGCGTAGTCAGCGGGCTCAAGCACCTGCCGATCCGGTATGCGATGCGCAAGTGAGCGACGTCATCTCGGCAGCGCGTGTCACCGCCGGGGATGACCGGCCATGGTGCAGCAAATGCTATCACGAATTGTGAGTACGGCCTGCTCAAAGCCCGGGAATATGCCCCTGCTGTCGAGTCTCTCCTTCCCTGCGTCCGGCGGGCGCAGGCAAAAGGCCTGGCGAATGTTCGGCCGAATGGGCTTGCGGTCATCATGGCCACCGTGTATCAATGGTACAACCAATAAAATGGGAGGCAGCTGCTCATGGCAAGGCGCGTCTGGGCTGCGGGACTAGGCTTGTTCCTGTGGAGCGGTATGGCGGTCGGCGAGCCGTTGAAGATCGGTGTCCTGACCGACATGTCCGGAGTCATCGCCGATACGGTCGGTCGCGGCTCGGTCGTTGCCGCGGAACTGGCGGTCAGCGACGCCGGCAGCACCGTCCTTGGCCGACCGATTGAGATCGTCTCGGCCGACCACCAACTGAAGCCGGACGTTGGCCTGACCATCGCCCGACGGTGGTTCGACGAGGAGCATGTTGAGGCCATTGCCGACATACCCGTGTCCACCATCGCGCTCGGAATCCAAAATCTCGCCCATACAAAGGGAAAGATCGCCCTGATCTCGGGTGCCGGAACCTTCGATCTCTACGGCAAGTCGTGTTCGCCGACGGGATTCGTGTGGACCTTCGACACCAGCGTGCTTCCGCGCGCCCCCGTCCTGAGCGCAGCGGAATCCGGCGTGAAGAAGTGGTTCGTGGTTGGCCCCGACTATTCCTTCGGACACCAAATGGAGCGGGCGGTCGCGGAGGTCGTGAAGGAGACCGGTGGACAACTGGTCGGCACGCGGCGCGCGGCGATCGGGACGTCGGATTATGCCTCGCTTCTTCTGGCCGCGCAGGAAGCGCGGCCGGACGCGATTGCCTCGTCCTTTGCCGGCCACGATGGGGTGCTTCTCATCGAGAACGCCGTCGAATTCGGCCTGCTGCAGACGGGAATGCGCATTGCGAGCCTCATGCTGTTCGAGTCCGACGTGCACAGCCTGGGGTTGGATCGCATGAAAGGCGTCTATACGACGACAGCGTTCTACTGGGATACGGACGACAACACCCGCAGTTTTGCAAGGCGGTTCACGGAGAAGATGGGGCGACCGCCTTCCGCTCTGCAGGCGGGAGTCTATAGCTCGATCACGCACTACCTGAAGGCCGTCAAGGCGGCGGGCTCGACATCCGGACCTGAGGTAGCAAAGAAGATGCACGAGCTGCCGATTTCAGACCTCACGACACCTTCGGCCAAGATCCGAGCAGATGGCCGCGTCATGCGTGACATGTTCCTGGCCCAGGTCAAATCGCCGGAGGAATCAAAAGCCGCGTGGGACTATTTCAAGATCGTCCGTCGTATGAAAGCCGAAGAGTTGATGTCGGACGCGCCAAATCCGGACTGCAAGTTGGCAACCCGGTAGCCGATCGTCTTGCAGTGATGATCCGGCAGCTGGCCCCAAAAAGTCGTGCGCTTCACTGGGAACGCTCTTACGCCCAGGCAGAACGTTGTTAGAGGAATGATGACTTCGCCACTGATTCTTCTCGATGGAACGGTTCGCGCGCGCGAAGAGGTGCTGATCCACGCCGCTCGTGCGGCCAGCGGGCTGCATGCTTCTGGGGTCTCCGAAGGGGATACTATTGCGCTTCTGCTGCGCAACGACTTCGTCTTTGTCGAGGCGACTCAGGCCGCCGCACTGATCGGCGCTTATTGCGTGCCGATCAATTGGCACGGTCGGGCGCAGGAAATCGCTTATATCCTCAAGGACGCGAAGCCCAAAGTCCTGGTGGCTCATGCCGATCTGCTCGCGGCCGTCCGCGACGAGCTCAAGGAGGCCTTGGACGGCATTCTCGTGCTGAGCGTACCGACGCCGCCCGAGCTCGTTCGGCAGTTCGGCGTTCCATCAGGTGCCGAGAAGCCGAGTGTCTCGGACCGCAGCTGGCCGGTTTGGCTGGCGGAATTCCAGCCCTGGAGCAGCGCCCCGCCGCGCAGCCGCGCTACGCTGATCTACACGTCGGGCACGACGGGACACCCGAAAGGCGTGAAGCGAGAACCTGCGACGGCCGAGCAGGTCAAGGCGTATGGGGAGCTGATGCGGGCGGTCTACGGCATAGCACCCGGCGTACGCGTGTTGATCGGCGGTCCGCTCTATCATGCGTCTCCAAACGCCTGTTTGCGTCAGGCCATCGCACAGGCCGATATCATCGCGTTCCAATCCAAGTTCGAGCCCGAAGAAACGCTGGCGCTCATCGAGCGGGAAAAGATCACGCATGCGGTCATGGTTCCCACCATGTTTGTCCGCCTGATGCGTCTGCCGGAGGAGACCCGCCGCCGATACGATGTGAGCTCGCTGCGATGGGTGATCCACACGGGCGCGCCCTGTGCGCCGGAGATCAAGCAGGCGCTGATGGATTGGTGGGGGCCGGTCATTTACGAGACCTACGGCGGCACGGAGGTTGGAGCCGTCATGCTGAGCACGCCGGAAGATTGGCTGGCTCACCCCGGCAGCGTCGGGCGGCTCACGCCGGGCGCCCGGATTGCGCTTTACGGCGACGATGGCAAGCCGGTTGCGCCGGGCGAGGTGGGCGAGATCTACGTTCGCCAGGACTCGCTGGCGGACTTCGTCTATCTCCACGACGCCGCCAAGCGAAAATCGGTCGAGCGGGACGGGCTGATCAGCGTTGGCGACGTCGGCTATCTCAAGAACGACCGGCTGTATCTGTGCGATCGGCGGTCGGACATGGTGATCTCGGCCGGGGTCAACATCTATCCTGCCGAGATTGAATCGGCTTTGATTCAATGTCCCGGCGTCCGCGACTGTGCCGTGTTCGGCATTCCCGACGATGAGTTCGGCGAGTCGCTGGCTGCCGCAATCGAGCTCGAACCGGGTCGTGAACTGACGACCGAGCAGGTGCGCGCCTATCTCGCCGAACGTATCGCCAAGTACAAGGTGCCGCGGCGGATCGATTTCCATGCAGCGCTTCCGCGCGAGGAAAGCGGGAAGATATTCAAGCGCCGGCTCAAAGATCCTTTCTGGAGAGATACGGGCAGGCGCATCTAGTTAATCGTCAGGCTCTCTGCGGAGGCTCTGGACGATTCTTCTCTGCCACACATCGAGCATCGCTTATCGCGGCAATCCAAGTCCGCGTTGGGCGATTAAGCTGCGCTGGATTTCATTGGTGCCGATGCTGATGACCCACATCAGCGAATGTCGGAGATTTTGTTCGATGCGCCCGTGCAGCACGGCGCCGGGGTCGCCCTCGCTGACCAACGCCTCCAGCCCGAGCAGATCGAGTGCGGTCTCGCCGAAGCGCTCCATCAATTCGCCGGAATAAACCTTGCTAACGGCCGCTTCGTCGGGCGGCGTCTCGCCCTTGTCGACCAACTCGGCGCAATGAACCATCATGCGCCGTCCTGCCTCGATTTCAGCCGCGAGCGTCCCAATCTTGGCGCGCACGACAGGATCGTGCCGCATCAGCTTACCCTGGCGTTCGGCGATACGGATGTGCCCGCACAGCAGTTCGAACATGCTGGCAACCCTGAGCACGATCCCGCCGCCGATGAAGCCGCGTTCGGTCGCCAACGCCCCCGTCAGCACCTTCCAGCCTTCGCCCTCGGCGCCAACACGGTTTTCTGCCGGCACGCGCACGTCGTCATAGAAGATGTTGGCGAAAGTGCCGCCATACATCGTTTCGGAAGGACGGATCGCGATGCCGGGCGTCGTCATCGGAACGATGAACATGGTGATGCCTGCATGTGGCGGTGTCGCGTTCGGATCGGTACGGGTCGCGAGCAGCATGTACTCGCCCCAATAGGTCGTGGTCCAGATCTTCTGCCCATTGATCACATAATGGTCGCCGTCGCGAACCGCGCGGGTCTTCAGCGACGCTAGGTCGGAGCCGGCCTGCGGTTCGCTGTAGCCCATGCCGTAGATGGCTTCCCCCCGCAGGATTTCCGGAAGATAGCGGCGCTGCTGCTCCGGCGTGCCGTAGACCTGGAGCATCGCGGCCTGCACGGGCGCACCGACACGCGGCGCTCCGGCGCGCTCCATCTCCTCCATGAAGGCAAGCTGTTCGAAGGCGCCACGCTCCTGACCGCCGAACCGCTTCGGCCAATTGAGGCCAATCCAGCCGGTCTGGCCCAGCGCCCGAGCAAATTCGCGGTCATATTCCCGCTCATGGAAGGAGAGCTGCTCATGCCGCGCGCGACGCTCACCTGACCAATACCCGTCGAGCCAGGCGCGAACCTCGTTGCGGAAAGCATTTCCGGACGTCCCCAGATCGTACTCGGGAAACGCACCGCTGTCGTGATCGAGAAAATGGCTCGCGAGTTGCTCGACCGGCTGGCGTTGGCCGCCATGGCGAAGCATGCTGACATGGACCTGTCTGAAGTGTCGCGGGGCCTCATGCTCCTCGCTGTAGCCGATCGCGCCGAAGGCGTGCTGAGTCTCGAGCGATACCTGGCGAAGAGAACCCGCGGCGGTGGCCAGGGCTGCAGCTGCGAACCAGCGCCATTGCCCGGCTTCCAGGTCATATTGAGCGGCGGCATTCGCAATCGTCAGCTGAACCGCGCGCAAGGCGATGTGGCAGTTCGCGAGCTTGTGCTGGATGGCCTGGAAGCGTCCAATCGGTTGTCCGAACTGCCGACGTTCGCCGGCATAGGCAACGGTCTGCTCGAACGCGCGCCGGGCTGCGCCGAATGCCCGCGCGGTCTCACTCAGGGCGGCGACCGTGAGAAGGTCCTGGACCTCGGCATCCGTGAACGGCACCAGGACGATCGGAACTGCATCGATCCGAACTCGCCACCAGCCGGCCTTTCCCATCACCGGGGTCGGTTCAGCGGCAACGCCTTCGCTGGCCTCGACGATAGCCAGCGCCGGGCCGTGCACGAATATGGCCAGATGCGTAACGATGTCGGCGGATTCGACGAATCCCAGCTCCGCAATCAGGCGATCCGCTTCCATTTTCGCCCAGCCTGCGGCTCCATCATGGTCGAAGCCTGCAAAAGACACGGCGACCACCGCGTCACCGCGATGGAGGTCATCTACGAACGACGTCAAGGCAGGGCCATCGTTGCGGCCTCGAAGCTGCATGAGGTTGATCAGGGCTGCATCCGCGAGCGGTGCACGGCATGCAATGCGGCCGGCCTCTTCCTGGACCAGCACAATCTCGCGCAAGCAGCCTTCGGCGGGAGAGGCTGCAATCTGGGTCAAGCCCTGAGCGGCCAATTGCTTCCAGAGCCATGGGGGCACCTGGGCGGCCTTGTCCGACACGTCTTCAAAGAATCCCCGGACGGCGTCCTTCAAGATCTGACGATCCTCGTCCGACGGCAACTCCCGCAGCATTCTGGCGGCTACCTTCTGCAGTTTGGTCCTACCATTCTACTTTTGTGAGAAGTCCCGGTCAACGCCAACGCGCTATGGCGAGAATCGTCAGCTTCCCCTATATGTCGCTGCAGCTTCGAACCATCCGGGTGGATATGAGCGCTTCACAATTGCCGGCGAAATCCAAGACAGAGGCTGCGCCGATAGCGCAGTTCCAGCGAATTAGATCGCCCCGCGCGTTCGACGAGATTGCCGCCCAGATCCGAACGGAGCTTTCCTCCGGCAGGCTCGCGGTCGGCAATCGTCTGCCATCCGAGCGGGCGCTGTCGGAGCAATTTGGCGTCTCTCGCAATACCCTTCGTGAGGCTTTGCGTTCACTCGAGCACGCCGGTCTGATCCGTCTGCAGAAGGGCGCCCGCGGCGGCGCTTTCATCAGCCAGCATAGCGGCGAGGCAATCGCGACCGGGCTGATGGACATGTACCACGTCGGTACCATCCAGCCGGCGCAATTGACCGAAGCCCGCATCTGGCTCGAATCCGTCGTGGTCCGGGAAGCGTGCCGGCGCGCAACGGCCGCGGACATCGACATGCTGAACCGCAATATCGACGAAGCCCAGGACGCGCGCCGCCGGGGCGACTTCGCAGGCCGCGCCGAGAGGCACATCGAGTTCCACAGAATGCTGGCGCGCCTCACCGACAATCCGATCATGGTCATCGTCATGAACGGGGTGCTCGACGTGCTCACTCATTTCGTGCAGCGGATCGGCGAGTACGACAACAGCTTCGTGCTGCCGTCGCGCCGCCGCTTCATGGAACACTTCACTGCAGGCGAGGCCGAAGCTGCCGTGGCCGAGATGGAAGCCTGCCTGAAACGGCTGCAGCGCAGCTACATGTCGCGCATTCAGGCCGCGGAAGGTGTGTCGGCTACCAAAGCCGCTCCACGCGGCCGCCGGGCTCCCCCCGCTACCCAGCGTTAAATCCACTCACTCCGCTAACCCGACCTGTCGTCTTCGAAAAGCCTGCACGCATCCACCCCGGATGGAATGCGAGCACACGCGGCTGCTCGACGACCAATCACGTCCCAATTGCCCGACGAATCCGCGCGGTCTCGTCTCCGCCGGCGGGGGATCCGTTGACATGACATCCGACCGTGTTAATGTGGCAATGGTTCAACCAATAGGTCGCAGGCAAATGGCTGCAAGTCCCTCTCTCGGAGAAACGCTGGCGGTGTTGCTGGCGCGCGATATCGCCGATGGCGAGAAGGTCATCATCGGAACCAATTCCGACATCCAGCTTGCGGCCTGCAATCTCGCGCGCCGCCTGCAGGCGCCGCGCTTGTGGTGGATTTCCGGTCCCGGCGGGATGGTCAATCCGACGCGCGATCATCTGCTGTCGACTGCCGATTACGAGAACGTCGAGTCTGCGGAGTCCTGGATGGATCTGCCGGTCATGATCGACTTCATCGATTGGAAGGTCCACTTCTTTGATTTTGCCATCTTGTCGGCACTGCAGGTCGACCGCTTCGGCAACATCAACACGGTGGTGGTCGGTGATCAACGTAAGCCGCGCGTGCGCGGGCCGGGAACCGTCGGCATCAGCGCACTTTGCGGTCTCGCCAAGCGGTTCTACGTGTGCCTGACCCGTCACGACCGGAGCGCGTTCGTGCCGCGGGTCGATTTCCTGTGCGGACCCGGGCACATGGAAGGCGGCGATTCCCGCGAGCGAATGGGTCTGCCGCCTGGCGGTCCCAGATTGGTGCTGTCGCCGCTTGGGGTCTTCGATTTCGCGCCCGACAGCAAGGCCATGCGCGTGAAGTCGATCAGTCCAGGCGTGTCGCTCGAGCAGATCCGCGACTCCACGGCCTTCGACATCGTCGTGGAGGGCGCGCCTCCGGTGACGACCATGCCCACCGATCATGAGCTCGAATTGCTGCGCAAACATGTCGACCGGCGTGGCGATCTCCGGCGCAAGTTTCCCTGATCACGACACGGATCTCCTCGAACCAGACCGACAGGCAAGCTGAAGTCCCATGACAAAGAGCAAGATCGTTTCCGTCGATGAGGCCGTAGCCGAGATCCCGGACGGAGCCAAAGTCGCCCTTGGCGGTTGGATATTCAATTCGCAGCCGATGGCACTCGTGCGCGCGTTGATCCGCAAGGGTGCGCGCGACCTGCACCTGATCCCTGCGCCCGGCTCGATCGCGCCGGACATGCTGATCGGTGCGGGTTGTGCCGCATCCACCGTCTGCGTCTTCATCAGCTTCGAGCAGTTCGGTCTGGCGCCGAATTTCCGTCGTCACGCGGAGAGCGGCGCGCTCAAGGTCTACGATCTGGATGGACCGGGTATTGCCGGTGGACTGCGGGCGGGAATTTGCGACCTACCTTACATGCCGGTGCCCGACCTTGGGACCGATCTGCCGAAGTTTGCGCCGGAGCATTACTGGCCGCTGCCGTCCAAGCCCGGCGAGCGCAAGATGCTCGCTGTCGCCGCCGTCAAGCCGGATGTCTGCCTGCTGCACGCCCAGCAGGCAGACGAGCACGGCAATGTCCAGCATTTGGGGCCGCCCTTCTTCGACGCGATGATCGCCCAGGCGTCCCGACGGGTGATCGTCTCGGTCGATCGCATCGTGTCGACCGACACGATCAGGCGCAGCAATCATCTGACCAAGCTGCCGAGCGCGATGGTCGATGCGATCGTGGAAGCGCCTTACGGCGCGCATCCGACGGCCTCACCCTCGCTGTACCGCTCCGACGAAGCGCATTTGAAGGAATATGTGAAGAGCAGCGCCGGCGCGGAGACCTTCAGCGGCTATCTGGACCGGTACGTTCGGAACGCCTCGCCTGGCGCCTATCTCGACGCGATTGGCGGCAGCCGGCTGGCGGCGCTTGCGGTCTCCGAAACCAATCTGAAATGAGCATCAATATGCCAACCGGATCGGCCCGGCCGGGAATCCTCGACGGAATCCGCGTCCTCGACTTCACTGCCATGATGTCCGGCCCCTATTGCACGCGGCTGATGGCGGACCTGGGCGCCGAGGTGATCAAGGTGGAGCCGCCGGAGGGCGACCACATCCGGTTGCGTCCGCCGCTGCGGGATGGTCGGAGCGCTTATTTCGCGCAGCTCAACGCCGGCAAGAGCAGCATCGCTCTGGATCTCAAGCAGCCTGCGGCACGCAAGCTGATCTACGAATTGGTGCCCCAGTGCGACGTGCTCGTGGAGAACTACCGCCCGGGCGTGATGCGGCGGCTCGCGCTGGACTACAAAACCCTTGCGAAGCTCAATCCCAAGCTCGTGTACTGCTCGATCTCGGGTTTCGGCCAGGAGGGATCCTGGTCCGGACGGAGCGCGTATGCGCCGGTGCTGCACGCAACCTCGGGCTACGACATGGCGAACCTCGATTATCAGGAGGGCAATGTCGAGCGTCCGCTGAAGAACGGAATCTTTATCGCCGACGTTCTCGGTGGCTCTACGGCATTCGGAGCCATTCAAGCCGCGCTGTTTCGGACGCTCAAGACGGGGCAGGGCGACCATGTCGACGTATCGCTGCTCGATGCCATGGTGGGCATGCTGGTCTACGAGTGCCAGGAAGCGCAATTCCCGGCCGAGCGCCGCCGGCCGCTCTATCGACCCACGCAGGCCAGAGACGGCTTCCTGCTCGTCGCTCCCGTGAGTCAGAACAACTTCGAGGCTTTGGCCCGCGGCGTCGGCCATTCGGAATGGATTAGCGATGCGCGCTTCGCAACCAGCAGCGCTCGCGAGCACCACTGGTCCGAATTGATGAACCTGCTCGACGACTGGGCGGCATCGCGAACGGCCGCGGAATGCGAGGCGATCCTCACCGAAGCCGGTGTGCCATGCTCTCAATACCGGACCATCCGCGAGACCATGGCGCTGCCGCCCATCCAGGAGCGCGGCGTATTTGAGGAGATCAATGACGGGGCCGGGCCGCTACGCATTCCCAATCCCGCGTTCCGGTTCGCGCACAGCGCGGCCAATGTCCGGAACAAGGTGCCTGCGCTCGGCGAGGATGGACCAAGGCTGTTGCAGAGCCTCTTAGGGTTGAGTCCGCAGGCGATTGCGGCGCTGCGCGAGAGCAAGGTTCTTCGGGGCGCGGAAGAGAGGACCGTCGCGGCGGCCGAGTAGCCGCTATGGGCCATCAGGAATGTTGAAGCCGTTGATCGCCTGCCGCTGGGCTTCCTTCCTGAACCCCTTGAGCACGGCGACATGAAAGAGGGGACCAGGGTTGAGCGCTCCGAATTTTCCAATCCCCGAAGATATTGTAGCCGTGCTGACGGATCCCGCAGCCTATGGCACTCAGCGTATCTTCGACGCCTATCGCTGGTTGCGCGTCAATCAACCGCTCGGAAAGGCCAGCCCGCGCGGCTTCAACCCTTTCTGGGTCGTCACGCGCCACGCGGACATTCAGACCGTCAGCCAGCAGAGCCAGCTATTTCGCAGCAGCGATCGTCCGGTGGCGTTGCTGAGCGGCAAAGCCGAAGCCAGGATCGAGGCGGCAACGGGTGGCAACGGCCTGCTCCGCACCCTGGTGCAGATGGATGCGCCCGATCATCCCAAGTTCCGGGCATTAACGCAGAAATGGTTCACGCCGGGCAATTTGCGTTCGTTCGAAGGCAAGATTCGCGACATCGCCAGAAGCTATGCAGATTGCCTCGCGACATGCCGCGGGCGTTGCGACTTCGTCTCCGAAATCGCACTCGGGTTTCCCCTTCGGGTCGTGATGACGATCCTGGGCATCGATCCGGTTCATGAGCCCAGGATGTTGCGCCTGACGCAGGAGTTCTTCGGCGCCAAGGACCCGGACAACGCGCGCAAGGGTCAAAATGACGGCGCCACGGCTCTGTCGGATGTCGTCTCGGAATTCGGTGAGTTCTTCTCGTCCGTGGTCGCGGACCGGCGCGCCAATCCCTCCGATGATCTTGCAAGCGTTATCGCGAATGCGCAGATCGACGGCGAGCCGATTTCCGATCTGGATGCGCTCAGCTATTTCGTGACAATCGCCACCGCCGGCCACGACACGACGTCGTCCTCGAGTGCAGGCGGGATGTGGGCGCTTTGCGAGCATCCGGAGCAGTTCGAGCGGCTGAAAGCCAATCCTGCCCTGATCCCCGGTTTCGTCGACGAGGCGATCCGCTGGACCACGCCGGTCAAGCATTTCATGCGCACGGCGGCCGAGGACACCGAGCTCGACGGCCGCTCCATTACGCGCGGCGATTGGCTCATGCTGTGCTACGCCTCGGCAAACCGCGACGAGGCCGTCTTCCAGGATCCTGACGCGTTCCGGATCGATCGGTCGCCGAACCGGCACCTTGCCTTCGGCTACGGCGCGCATCTGTGTCTGGGACAGTATCTTGCCAAGCTCGAGATGCGGATCCTCTTCGAAGAATTGTTGCAGCGGATGTCATCGGTCGCTCTCGATGGCGCAGGAGCAATGACTGTTTCCTGGTTCGTCAGCGGGCCCAAGCGGCTTCCGATCCGCTTTCAACTCCAATGATCGTTCCCCACACATCGTTTCCGCATGGTTTGACGGAGACCGCGCAATTGCATTGCAGAAGACGAGCATGAAGATCACAGCCGCAGTGGCACTTGCGCCGGAACTCCCCTTCGAGTTGATTAGCTGCGATCTGTCCGATGATCTTGCGCCCGGAGAGGTGCTGGTCCGCATCGAGGCCTGCGGCATCTGCCATACCGATCTCGCGGTGAAACTGCAGCATATCCCCGTGCCGCTACCCAAGATTCTCGGTCATGAGGGCGCGGGCGTGATCGAACGCGTCGGTCCGGGCGTGGTCGGGCTGGCCGAAGGAGACAACGTGCTGATGAGCTTTGGCTCGTGCGGCGCATGCGGACAGTGCCAACTCGGCGCGCCCGGCTATTGTGATGAGTTCGGGATGATCAACCTGTTCGGTCAGCGGCGCGGCGGCTCAGGCCTCCGCTACCGCGGCGCCGAGCTTGGCGGCTACTTCTTCGCGCAATCGGCGTTCGCAACCCATTCCATTGCCACGGCGAGGAACGTGGTGAAGATCGGCAAAGATCTGCCGCTCGCGCTGCTCGCGCCCATGGGCTGCGGGATCCAGACCGGCGCGGGCGCAGTACTCAACGTGCTGTCCCCTCGGCCCGGTGCGTCAATCGCGGTGTTTGGCGTTGGCGCAGTCGGGATGGCGGCGATCATGGCTGCCAAGCTGGCGGGCTGCAGCACGATCGTTGCCGTCGACATCCGGGGCGAACGGCTTGCCCGAGCGCGCGATGTCGGAGCAACCCACACAGTCGACGGCCGGACATCCGATCTTGCCAAGGCAGTTGCCGCGCTCGGCCGCGGCCGCGGCGTCGATCACTCGATCGACACCACGGGTGTGGCCGAGGTGGTCGCGGCCTCCGAGTGGAAGGTGCCGTTCTTGCCGGTGAAGCCCT